>NZ_KV806783.1:0-273 GCF_001811845.1 Corynebacterium sp. HMSC062E11 | reverse complement strand
TTGGGTAGGGGAGCGTCGTGCATGTGTTGAAGCGTTACCGTAAGGCGGCGTGGAGTGTGTGCGAGTGAGAATGCAGGCATGAGTAACGAATTGGAAGGTGAGAATCCTTCCCGCCGGATGACTAAGGGTTCCTGGGTCAAGTTCGTCTTCCCAGGGTGAGTCGGGACCTAAGGCGAGGCCGACAGGCGTAGTCGATGGATAACCAGTTGATATTCTGGTACCCGTATATCCGCGCCCATGATAAAGCACTGATACTAACCACCGCGGATACGA
>NZ_KV806782.1:0-150049 GCF_001811845.1 Corynebacterium sp. HMSC062E11 | reverse complement strand
CCACACCGCTACCATTTCAGTCTTCTGAACACACCGGTACCAAAAACTCGCATCTGACAGTAGATTTACTACAGAATTGAATGCTATTTGTTGTCGTAGTCTTGGTCACCGGAGGCACCGTACATGGTGGTCTTCAGAATTGGCCCCAGAGTGAGGATAGAGGTGCCAAACCCTGATACGACAAGGGCCGCAGCTGGGCCGATGGCACTTACAACAGGTGCCCCGATGATGTATCCAATAAGCATTGCGGAGCTGTTAATTGAACCCATCGTAGAAAGGGCTTTGGGTTTCACTTCATCAGGTACGGATCCGACAACGATTATGCGTAGTGCGGCCACCTGAGCAGCATTGCAGACTCCGCCCAGGAGGAAACATGGGATGCAGAGCCACAATGAGGGAAATAGTCCAGGTAAAGCTATGAAACACCCCATAGCGAATCCTGCCCCGGCCAGGACTTTCCCAGCGTTCTGTGAGTGAAGGCGAGCTGAAAGCCGTGCGCCAAAGATGCGGCCCACGATAAATGCTTGGGCAATGATGGCATATAACGTACCGCTGACGTGGAGGGTCTGTGTCGCATAGAAGACAAGCGAAACGTTGAAAATCGAGGTGCAGATAATTGCTCCCCAAATGCTGGTTAACGCGGACCGAGCGCTTCTATTCTTCAGCAAAAGGGAAGGTGCTTCGAGGACCTTCTGGAGAAAACTCGGTGAAGAATCTTTGGTTTCTGAATGAAGCAGTGTTTTCGGGGGCGAGGATTTATAAAGGAAATAAAAAGCAAGTAGCGAGACTCCAACGGCGCAAGCTTCAACGAAGAGCGCTGTCTGCAGGTTTCTTTGGTCCAGTAGTAATCCACCTAGAGGTGGTCCAAGGAATCCACTGCCAAGTCGGGCTGTGTCCAAGAGGGAGAAGGCTTTCGCCTGCTGTCCTTCGCCGACCTGAGAGTCAGCGATGGTGAAAATGGATGGAATTGACAGTCCGCTTAAGCATGCGGTGACGAGATTTCCGACAATGAGGATCAATGGCTCTGGATAGGCTGCCATTGATAACAGGCCCAGAAGATCTAAGAAGAGTGCAGCAAGCGCAATGTGATAGCTGTTGAATTTGTTGAAGAGTGGGGCCAGAAAGGGGACTGCAAAAACTTGAGCGCAAGTACCCGAGATGAAGATGCTTGCCACCAACAGTTCGCCTTTGTTGAGTTCGGCGAAGTGGAGTGAAATCGAGAGGCTGGTCATTGACCCGCACACTGACAATAAAAAATATGTGGCGGTCAAGGTGTAGATAGATGAAAGTCCTTCGTCACCACTGTTTCTAGGGGGATGCATTTAGGCTGCAACTGTTTCGTTGCCCTGGCCGCTGAACGGACCTGAACCTCCTACTGTGACTACTTCGGAAAGCGTTTCGGAGGTAAGCATTATTTCTCCCATATGTGATGACGATTACATACAACAAGGTAATGATGTGAGTCTCTCATTTCAAGGGCGTAGCGGAGGCAGCTCTTGCACTGTGTACAGGAAAAAGTAGTGCTAGCGCTAGTGACCTTCGCTCTCGTGCGAAACACAATACAGAGCATGAAAAAGCTTGTGGTTGGCATGATTGCCGTGGTGGCCGTGATTGTGGTGGCGTTTGTAGGGTTTGTGGGATTCATGCAGTGGGTGGACGCAGACAGCGTGACCGGTGATGACGGCGTGGCTGCCGGATATAGCGCTGAGACAGGTGGCCCGCTGGAAGCGTCGTTTGCGGGCGAGGGGCCGCACGAGGTCGACGTGCGGCGTGATGGCGACGTGACCATCGCGGCACCGACAGGCGCGGGACCGTTTCCGGCGGCGGTCATGGCTAATGGCACGAACACGCCGCTGAGCAGCTACCTGCCCGTGGCGGAGCACCTGGCTAGTTGGGGCTTCGTGGTTGTCGGCGATGAGACTCCCCACACAGGTACAGGAGAGAATGTCGTGCACTTGATTGAGCGCTTGCCGGAACTGGATTCTCGTGCGGACCGATCACGAGTCGGCATTTTTGGCCACTCACAGGGTGGTGCGGGTGCCATCAACGCTGCGGCCCACACGGAGGTAGCAGCTGTGTATGCGGCGAGCCCGGCCTCCCACAAAGTGGCACAGTCCAATGACTGGGACTACAACACGGCTGACGTAGAGGAACCGCTATTCCTGATGACGAGCGATGGCCGTTCGGACCGCTGGCTTGTTAGTCCGTGGTCAGACTTGCAGGAGAACTTTGAATCAGCTGGTGGTCCGGCAATCATTGCCTGCCGCCTGGGCGCGGACCACAAGGACGTTCTAGAGTTCGGGGACAGTTACGCCACCGCGTGGTTCCGCTACATTCTTGCTGATGATCCTGATGCGAGAGATGTGTTCGTTGGCACCTCACCAGCGGGCGCCGGTGAGCTAGCGAGCAACGCGCTTTGGGACCGAGTGGTCACCCGTGGCTGGTAGCTCGCCGGGCCTTTCGACATTCCGCGCGGTGCACCTAACGCGCTAAAAGCCATCTGCGCTCACACACCCCCTTCGGAGGAAGTGTGGTTCACAAAAATTGGTAGCCCTGATAAATTTCAAGTGAATTGTCAACCGGGCTGCGCCACGTCAGCCCGTACAAGCGGGACCGAATGAACCATGCAGACAAAGGAGAAAGGCCACGTCGAGGGCCTCTATATTGATGAAAACTTCGAGCTGCGCGCTGGGGCCGTCACGTTCGGGGAGAGTATTGAGGGCATAGTGCTTGGCGACGTCCCCCAAGCCGAGGCTGCCTGGCGCGCCGGGGACTCGGATGCGTTGCTGTGGGTGCCCGGCTTCGTGGACCTGCACAACCACGGCGGCAACGGCGGGGGATTCCCCAACGGCGACTACGAGCAGTGCCTAGCCGCCGCCCGCTTCCACCGCGCGCACGGCACAACGACACTGCTGGCCAGCTTGGTCTCCGGCACGCAAGAAGAACTCTGCGCCCGGGCGGAGCTTTTAGCCCAGCTGGCTGAAGAAGGCGAGATCGCCGGAATCCACATGGAGGGCCCCTTCATCGCTGCGGCCAAATGCGGCGCACAGGACCCCTCGCGCATCGTGCCCGGTGACCCGGACTTCTTCCGCGCGGTCATCGCCGCGGCCCGCGGCCACCTGCGTTCGATTACCTTCGCGCCGGAAACGGAGAACGTCGACAAGCTGCTCGACGTCTGCGCGGAGCATGGCATCATCGCCAGCCTGGGCCACACCGAGGCCGATTATGACACCACGCTGAGCGTTATCGCCAAGGCTAAGGAGCTCGGCCTGACCGTGACTGGAACGCACCTCTTTAATGGCATGCCTTCTATTCACCACCGCGCGCCGGGCCCGGTAGCGGCTTTGCTCACCGCAGCGAAGGCGGGGGATGTGTCCGTCGAGCTCATCGCAGATGGTGTGCATCTTGTTGACGGCGCCGTGGACATGGCTCACAGTCACTGCGCCTTCGCCATCACTGATGCCATGGCGGCGGCCGGCATGGCCGACGGTGACTATGAGCTGGGTTCGCTGCCTGTCACCGTGAGCGGGGGAGTCGCGCGCGTGCCCAGCGGTGCTATCGCGGGCGGCACCTCTACATTGTCCCAGCAATTCGCCAGCTTCGCCGAGCGCCATGGTCTGGGCGAGGCGGTGCGTTTTACCTCCACCACGGCAGCCGACGTGTTGGGGGAGACGAATCTAGGCCGCATCGCGGTTGGCGCGCGCGCCAACCTGGTTGGCCTTAACTCTCACTACCAACCGGTGCGCGTCATCGTCGACGGCGCGGACATCCCACTCTCTTAAACACACAGGAAGGCATCTCATGGAAATCCTCATCCGCTCCACGCCGGCCGAAGTGGCCGTGGAGGCCGCTGACATCTTCGCGCACTACGCCAACGCCGGCGCCACCTTGGGCCTGGCCACAGGATCGACCCCGGTAGCGATGTACAAGGAGCTCATTACGCGCCATGAGCGCGGCGAGGTGAGCTTTGCCCGCAGCCGCGCATTCCTGCTTGATGAATACATCGGGCTGGAGCGTACCCACGAGCAGTCCTACTATTCCACCATCCGCCGCGAATTCACCAGCCACGTGGATTTCGATGATGACCTGGTAAAAAGCCCCGCTGGTGACTCCGATGACCCCGCCACCGCCGCGGCCACCTATGACAAGGCCATCCGTGATGCCGGCGGCGTGGACATCCAGCTGCTGGGCATCGGGGCCAACGGGCACGTCGGCTTCAACGAGCCGTCGAGCTCCCTGCAATCACGCACCCGCATCAAGACGCTGCACCCGCAAACCGTGCAGGACAATGCCCGCTTCTTTGACAACGAAGACGAGGTCCCGCGCCACGTGCTGACCCAAGGATTGGGCACCATCAGTGAGGCCCGCCACCTGCTCTTGTTGGCCACTGGCAGCAACAAGGCCAGCGCGGTCCACGCCATGGTGGAAGGCCCGCTCTCCGCGCACTGCCCCGCGTCGATCCTGCAGTGGCACCAGCGCGCCACGGTGATCCTCGATGAAGCCGCCGCCTCCCAGCTGGAGGACCGCGAGTACTACGTTTTCGCGGACAAGCACCGTCCGCACCGCCCACTCTTTTCCTAAAAACTCCATCTAATTCCTTACTAGTGTGAAAGGACTCCTCGCATGAAAATCGATGTCATGGGGCCGCTGCAGCGGCTCGGAAAAGCCCTCATGGGCGCTGTGGCGGTGCTGCCCGTCGCGGCGATCCTCAGTGGTGTTGGCTACTGGATCTCCAGCGCGGCTGGCCCGGATAACCTCGCCGCCCAGCTGCTGATCAGCTCCGGCGACGCGGTCCTGGCCAACTTGGGCTGGATCTTCGCCATCGCCATTGCCTTCGGCCTGGCCAAGGATTCCAACGGTGCCGCGGCACTCTCTGGCTTCCTGGCCTTCGCCACGTTTATGAAACTGCTCGGCCCGGAGGCCGTGGCCGGCTACCGCGGCATCGAAGACCCCACCGCGCTGACCGGCGATGAAGCCCTGGAATGGGCCTCGGAAGGCTGGAACGCCGTGGGTGGCGGCAACGTCCTCTTCGGCATCCTCGCCGGCGTCATGGCGGCCTGGGTATATAACCGCTTCCACGGCACCAAGCTGCCGGACTTCCTGGCCTTCTTCTCAGGCCGGCGCCTCGTACCGATTCTTACCGCCGTCATCGCCATAGTGATTTCCGGCATTCTCTACTTCGTGTGGCCGTTCATCTACAACGCGCTCTTTAACTTCGGTACCTCCATCCAGGGCCTGGGCGCGGCGGGCGCCGGCATCTACGGTGTGGCCAACCGCCTGCTCATCCCGACTGGCCTGCACCACGCGCTGAACTCCGTCTTCTGGTTCGATGTCATCGGTATCAATGACATCGGCAACTTCCAGGCCGGTCAGAAGACCATCGAGGCAGCCGCGGCCGCCACCTCCGCAGCTGACTGCCCGGGCATTTGGGCCAACGGTCAGTGCACGGTCGAGGGCGTCGTCGGCCGCTACCAGGCCGGCTTCTTCCCGGTCATGATGTTCGGCCTGCCGGGCGCGGCACTTGCCATGTACCTGCGCGCGGATAAGAGCAAGCGCAAGGTCGTCGGTTCCTTGATGGCCGCAGGTGCTTTGGCCTCCTTCTTCACCGGCGTGACTGAGCCGCTGGAGTTCTCCTTCATGTTCGTCGCCCCGCTGCTCTACGTGGTGCACGCGCTGCTGATGGGCCTGTCCGTCTTCATCGCTTCCACTATGGAGTGGACCGCCGGCTTCGGTTTCTCGGCCGGTTTCGTGGACATGTTGCTCTCCTCGCAGAACCCGCTGGCCAACAAGTGGTACATGCTGCTGGTCATGGGCGTGGGCTTCTTCGCCCTGTACTTCGTCATCTTCTACTTCCTCATCGGCTGGCTCAACCTCAAGACCCCGGGCCGCGGTGAGGACGATGCGGTAGCAGACCCCATGGAGGATTCCGCTACCGGCGATGACAAGACTGCTCGTGATGCCGCGCGCATCATCGAGGGCCTCGGCGGCAAGGACAACATTGACTCACTGGACTACTGCACCACGCGCCTGCGTGTGGGCGTGAAGGAGCGCGCGCTTGTCGACGACTCCGTGATCAAACGCGCCGCCATCTCCGGCGTCATCCACCCCTCGGAGAAGAGCGTCCAGGTCATCGTGGGCCCGGCCGTGCAATTCATGTATGACGAGGTCAGCCACCAGTTGCGCCACGGTTCTCCGGTCCTCGCCACGGCGGGTGCTGCGAGCGCCGCAGGTGCTGGAGCCAGCGCCGCTTCCGCTCAGCGCGTCAGCGGTAATACCGCTGGTGGTGATGCCGTTGACGTGGATGTGCGTGCCCCGTTCGCCGGTGACGTCGTCGCGCTTTCCCAGGTCCCGGATGCGTCCTTTGCGCAGGGCATGGTGGGCGAAGGCTTCGCGGTGATGCCTGATGCCGTCGATGCCTTCGACGTCTGCGCCCCGGTCGACGGCACCATCACCATGGTCTTCAAGACCCGCCACGCCTTCGGCATGAAGACCGCGGATGGGCTGGACTTGCTCATTCACATCGGCATCGACACCGTGGAGCTCAAGGGCGAAGGTTTCACCGCCCTGGCCAAGAAGGGCGATACAGTCACCGCCGGCACACCGATCATCGCGGTGGAGGCGCAGAAGCTGCGCGAGCGCGGCGTCAACCTCATCACCCCGGTGGTGTGCCCGACGGCCAAGCAGGTCGCCGGAGTCGACATCGCTCGCGAGGGCCATACCCAACCAGGCGAGGTTGCTGCAACCGTCAAGTGCAGCAGCTAACCTAACCCGGCCCATCGCAGGGGGGCGATGGGCTAGTCGGTGCCGTGCAACAGGCGCGGCACCACCTTGCCCGTGGCATTGCGCGGCAGCTTGTCCAAGAAGTGGACGTCGCGCGGCACGGAGTGGTCGGCGAGGTTCTCGCGGACCCAGGTGCGGATGCTATCGGCAGTCACGGTGTTGCCCAGGGCATCCCGCGTAGTCACCGCCCACACGGCGATGCGCTGGAAGGTGGTTTCATCCTCCACGCCGCCGGCATGCACCTCCGCGATGCCCGGCATGGCCTCGAGCACCTCCGTCACCGACTGCGGGTGCACGTTCTCGCCGCCGACAATGATCATGTCATCCGCGCGGCCCACCACATGCAGGTAGCCCTCGGGGTCGATATAACCCAAGTCCCCGATGGAGATGAGGCCATCGACCTTGTTGAGCGGGATCTTGGGGTTGGTATAGCCAATGAGCGCGGTGGAGTTGGTCAGGTAAATCTCACCGACCTCACCGCGGGGAACCTCGTTGCCTTCCTCATCGAGGATGCGCAGCTTTGTGCCGGAGGCAATCTTGCCGCCGATGGTGGGATCCTTGGCCACCTCTTCCATGCTGGCCGTCGATGCCAGCGCCAGCTCCGTGGAGCCATAGACATTGCAGAGAATCGGGCCGAAGCGCTCGTGGGTTTCCTTGACGATCTCCGGGGTGAGCGCATGCCCGGCGGAGGCAATGAACTTCAGGCTCGAGGTATCGAAGGCCGAATCCGGGTCAACCTCAACCATCTGGCGGAAGAAGACGGGGGAGGAAAGCAGACCATCGAGCTGGTAGCGCTGGATATCATCCAGTGCGGCCGCCGGGTCAAAGACGCGGCGGGTGACGATGGTATTGCGCAGGCCCAACGCGATGTTGAGGCAGGCCCAGCCCCACGTGTGGAAGATGGAGGCGGTCATCTGCACCTTCTGGTCCCCGCGCCACGGCACCGCATCCACGATGGACGCAACCACCACCGGCAGCGTCGGTTCCGGGCGCATGATTCCCTTGGGGATGCCCGTGGTGCCGGAGGACATCAGCACGATATGCCCGTGCTTGGGCCAAGTGGGAAGCTTGTGCTTCTCGACGTCCCGCGGATTCTCCACGATCTTGCGCAGCGTTGCCGCTTGCGCCAGCTCGGTAGGGATCTCTTTACCGGACTCGTGGCCAATCACCACGTGCAGGCCAGCAATGGTGCTAGAGCTGTCGAGGCGGTCGATGAATTCATCATCGATAACGAGCACGTTGATGCGGTTTTCCTCAATGCACCCGGCAAGCTGCTCGGGGGAGGAACCGACGTTGAGCAAAAAGATGTGTGCCCCCGCATAGCCCTTGGCAGCCAGCGGGGTGATGATGCCGCGGCCATTGCGGGCCATCACGCCGAGGCGAATCTCCTCCAGCCCCAAAGACAGCAGCCAGCGCGCGAAGGTTTGGGATTCTTCGCGCAGCTGGCGGTAGGTGAGGGCCCCGTCGTCGTCGATAAGCGCCAGGCGTTCCGGGCAGGTCATGTATGCCTGCTCTACTTCGCGGGCGGTGGTGAAGCGGTAACGCGCGAGGACCGGCGCAGTCAGGGCCACCGCCCGTGGCCCGCCGGCGGGGCTAATGAGGCCGGCGCGGAAGAGCGAAGGGATAAAGCGCGCGAGGGCGGCGGCGTGGAAGGTTACATCAGAAAGCTTCATAAGGTTCTCATCGAGGGGAGGGGAGAAGAGGTTACGGAGACGGCGGACTCGCCACAATTAAAACTACAAACTGTTAAAGGTGTTGCTATTGTTACATAAGCTTAGACCGTCAACGTAGTCTATTATGGTTTCGGTCTAGAACATACTCTTTCGGAAGGACATTAGTCACGTGAAGTCTACTCAGCGCATCGCTGCTCTCTGCGCCTCCCTCCTTGTGGCGGTAGGCCTGTCCCAAGCTCCGCAGGCAGTTGCCGGCGAGCGAAACCTCGTCGCTTTTGGTGATTCCGTGCTGGCGGATCCGCAACTTGATACCTACCTTGCCTCGCGGGTGGGCTCTTCTCAGCGCAATCCGAGCCTGAACTGCCCGTCTGGCAATAACTACGCCAAGCGCACCGCTGCCAAGCTGGGTATGCCGGTGGCGGATTTCTCCTGCTCTGGTGCTGTGTCCATGTCCCAGGGGCCGCAGGTGAACGCGCAGATCGACGATGCTATTCGCCGCGGCGCGCTCAGCGGGGATACGCAGCGCGTGCTCTTCTCTAGCGGTTTCAACGACACGTACAACAACGCCGGGCTTTCCGACGGTGACCTGCGCGCCCGCTGGGTCGGTGCCAACGCGCCGCTGATTCACAAGATCCGCGCGGCAGCCCCCAATGCACGCATCCAGATTGTGGGTTACCCGACCATCGGCTCGGGCGACCGCTACTGCCTTATCCACTTTGGTCCGAAGCCGGCCGACGCCACGGCCCTGCCGATGGTGCAGCGCTATGAAAACGTCGCGCAGTGGATGCAGGTGGACCTGGCGCGCGCTACTGGAACCGAGTTCGTGGACATGAAGCCAATGACCTGGGATCGCGGTATGTGTGCCGACGCCGACAAGCGCCTATGGGCGGGTCTGGTGGACTTCTCCGCGGGGCCGGGCAACCTGCCGCTGCACATTAATGCTCGCGGTCACGAGTTTGTGGCCAACCACCTCGCTAGCTTCTAGAGGGATTTGAATCTTGTTGGGCCCGGGCGACGCCGCCCGGGCCTTTCGCGTACCCTCGCGAGCATGACTGTTAATGAAAACGTAAATGAAAACAACTCCCAGCAAGGTGCGGAGGTTGTCCGCGGCGTGATTGCGCGCGCGAAGGGCGAGCCCGTCGAGACCGTCAACATCGTCGTGCCCGCCCCGGGCGAGCACGATGTCGTGGTCAAGATTCAGGCCTGCGGTGTCTGCCACACCGACCTGGCTTACCGCGATGGCGATATTGAGGATGCCTTCCCCTTCCTGCTCGGGCACGAGGCTGCGGGCGTCGTCGAGCGCGTGGGCGATGCTGTCACCCACGTCGAGGTCGGGGACTTCGTGGTCCTGAACTGGCGCGCGGTGTGCGGCGAGTGCCGCGCTTGCAAGAAGGGCGAGCCGAAGTACTGCTTCAACACCCACAACGCCTCCGCGAAGATGACGCTCGCGGACGGGGATAAGGATGCCGGCACTGAGCTCAGCCCGGCGCTCGGCATCGGCTCCTTCGCCGAGAAGACCCTGGTCCACGAAGGCCAGTGCACAAAGGTCAACCCGGAGGCGGATCCGGCCGCCGCGGGCCTGCTGGGCTGTGGCGTGATGGCCGGTTTGGGCGCTGCGGTGAATACCGCAGACGTCAAGCGCGGCGAGTCCGTCGCGGTCTTCGGCTGCGGTGGCGTGGGCATGGCGGCCATCGCCGGCGCGGCGTTGGCTGGTGCCTCCAAGGTCATCGCCGTGGACCTGGACCCGGACAAGCTGGAGCTGGCTAAGAAGTTCGGCGCTACCCACACGGTTGCGGCGAAGGACAAGTCCGAAGAAGAGGTCATCGAGGCCGTCCGCGAGCTCACCGAGGGCTTCGGCACCGACGTGGCCATTGACGCCGTGGGCATTCCCGTTACCACCCGCCAGGCCTTCTACTCCCGCGACCTGGCCGGCCGCATGGTCATGGTGGGCGTGCCGAACCTCACCAGCCGCTTCGACGTCCCGGCCATTGACTTCTTCGGCCGCGGCGGTTCACTCAAGTCCTCCTGGTATGGCGATTGCCTGCCGGAGCGTGACTTCCCCATGTACGTCGACCTCTCCTTGCAGGGCCGCTTCCCGCTCAAGGACTTCGTGACCGAGCGCATTGGTCTCGACGACGTGGAAGAGGCCTTCGCTACCATGAAGGCCGGCAAGGTACTTCGATCCGTAGTGGAGCTGTAAATGATCATTGAACAGTTTGTAACTTCAGGAAAGTTCCGCCTCGACGGCGGCGAGTGGGACGTGGACAATAACGTCTACATCCTGGCCGCAGGTAGCGCGACTAGCGACGCCGAGTGCTACATCATCGATCCTTCCCACGACGCGGAGCGCGTCATCGAAGAGGTGGGCCAGCGCACGGTCAAGGGAGTTATTCTCACCCACGCGCACAACGACCACTGCGAGCTCGCTCCCCAGGTGGCTGAGCACTTCGATGTGTCCATCTACTTGCACCCGGATGACCGCCCCCTGTGGGAGGAAACGCACGAGGACGCGACCTTCGTTCCGCTGGAGGATAACCAGCTCTTTACCGTGGGCGATAGCGACTTCGTGGTCTTCCACACGCCGGGCCACTCGCCGGGATGCGTGGTGCTCTACATTGCGGACGAGGCCACGCTTCTGTCGGGCGATACTCTCTTCAACGGCGGGCCCGGCGCCACCGGCCGCAAGTACTCCGACTTCGACGTCATCATCGAGTCCCTGCGCAATCGCGTGCTGAACCTCCCGCCGGAGACCCGCGTCCTGCCGGGCCACGGCGATGAGACCACCATTGGCGCTGAGGCAGCGCGCATCGATGAGTACGTCGCGCGCGGTTACTAACTCTTAAACCTTGGCCTAGAGCTTAGCTCTAGGCCGGCGTGCGGGCGGCCTTTACTCCTGCCACCACCGTGGCGGCGAGTGAAAGTCCGAACCAGACCCACGCATCCGCCACGCCCGCGCTGAAGGCGCGGGCTTTTTCTTGCACCGCGAACTGCGCATCCGTGCTTAAGACTGCGGGTAGTGTTGCACTGCCGTAGCTCAAGATAAACAGCACGCCGATGAGCACGAAGAATGCGCCCGATACGAGGGAGAGGGTATTCGTGCGCACGGGGCCCAGAGTGACTTCGCGTCCGCGAAGCCACGACCACGAACCCACATCGAGGCGCTCCCACAGCGCAGCCAGCACAAAGAGCGGCGCGGCCATGCCCGCGGCATAAGCCACCATGATGAGCCCGCCGTAGAGCGCGCTTCCCGACGCAGCGGCCGTGGTGAGGACAGCGCCCAGGAGTGGGCCCGCGCAAAAGCCGGCGAAGCCATAAACCGCGCCGAGCAGAAACACTTTGCCCCGTGCTTTGCCGGACAGGGCATCCATGCCGGGGATGCGGAAGCCACCGCCCAGGGCGGTAAAGATTCCCAGCGCAATGATGATCCAGCCCGCCACCGTGATGACTTGGCTACGATACTGCGCCAGCACCGCGGCCAAGCCCATGCCGATGGGCACGAGCGTGGTACACAGACCCAAAAAGAAGACCAAAGTCTTGAACAGCAGCTGGCGCTGCGAATCGAAGGCATAGGCAAAGAAGGCTGGCACCAACAGCGCTGAACAGGGGCTGATCAAGGTCAGCACGCCGGCGATGACGGCGCCGAAGATTCCGATGCTCACAGGCTCACCCCCACTGCATAACCGCCCAATAAGGCGGTCAAGATAACCAGCGCGATGAAGACCCACACGATCAGCGGTGGTTTAGGCATTGGCCGCCTTTCCCAGCTGCTCTTGGATGATTTTCTCAAAAGCCTCGGGCGGCTGCGCGCCACCAACGAACTGATCTCCCACCACGAAGGCCGGGGTGCCCGTAATGCCGATCTGGGAGGCATAGCGGGTGGCCGTTTCAACGACCTCAGTGTAGGTATCATCCGTGGCCTGCTGGCGGAACTTATCCAGGTCCGCAACGCCCGCCTTCTTGGCAAACTTCATGAAGTCCTCGATGCCGAATTCCGGGTGGCCACTGATGTCCTTGCTGGCGGCATAGAGCTCGTGCTTGAACTCCTGGAACTTACCCTGCGCCGCGGCCGCGCGCCCAGCCTTGGCGGCCTCGATGGCGGCGGGGCCGTTTACAGGGTAGTCATTCCACTCGATGCGTACCAGGCCCTTTTCCACGTACTTCTTAAGGATATCCGGCTCGGTGACATTGGCGTGGCGGGAGCAGAACGGGCACTCGAAATCGGAGAACTCCGAAATCACCACGGGCGCATCCACCGCACCCACGGCGAAAGGATCGTTCTCCTTTTTGCGGTGTACCACCGTGATATCCCTAGACATGGTGTCACCGCCGGGCCCGAACATCATCGGGTCACCCTTCCCATCGGAGAACTTCGTGCCGGGCGTGGCCTTGGCGGCATCTTTCGCCAGGTCTTCGGCTGTCGCCGTGCTCGTTGCGGTCTCCTGCGCTGCGGGAGTGCTTTCATCGCCGGAAGAGGTGCGCTCTGCAAGCAGGAAGCCAATGATGACGGCCAAGATAACAACGATCACCAACAATCCCCATGCCACGGGGCTGATGGTGGATAGCGCTGACTTCTTTGGTCCATTGGTGGACTGGGAGGATGAACTAGGCATGCGATTACCTTAACGCGTCTAGGACCGTTTGGGTGAGGCGGCTCCTGATACAGGGCGGGGATGCTTAAGGACGTCCTGACACAAGGAGGGGAGGCTTAAACACGTACGGATCGATCAAATAAGGCCTCAGATCCCGTTGGTTTTCGGACCTTATTTGATCGATATGTACCTCGGTCTCAGCCCTCTTGGGCAGCCGCAAGAAGATAACGGCCATAGCCGGACTTCAGGAGGGGCTCTGCCAGCTCGGTGAGTGCCGCGGCATCGATGAAGCCTTCCGCAAAGGCTGCAACCTCCGGCGAACCAATGACGGTTCCAGTACGCTTCTGCATCACCTCGACGTAGGCCGAAGCCTCACTCATGGAGTCCACCGTGCCGGTATCCAGCCAGACATCACCGCGCTGCATGCGCTTGACGCGCAGCCGCCCGCGGCGCAGGTACTCCTCGTTGACGGCGGTGATCTCTAGTTCCCCGCGCGCGCTGGGCGTGATGGACTTGGCAATCTCCACCACGGAATTGTCATAGAAGTACAAGCCCACCACAGCGTGGTTGGACTTGGGCGCGGCGGGCTTTTCCTCGATGGACAGGGCTTGACCGGAGTCATCAAAGTCCACAACGCCATAGCGCTGCGGATCGGAGACCTCGTAGGCAAAGATGATGCCGCCGTCTGGGCGGTGACATTCGTTCAGCGCGGTGGAAAAGCCGTGGCCGTCAAAGATGTTGTCACCCAGGACAAGGGCCACGTCATCCTCGGCGATGAAGTCTTCGGCGATGAGGAAGGCCTGGGCCAAGCCTTCGGGGCGCGGCTGCACCGCATAGTGCAGCATGAGGCCGAGCTGGGAGCCATCGCCAAGCAAGCGTTGGAAGGCGGCCTGGTCTTCTGGGGTGGTGATGATGAGGATCTCGCGTATGCCGGCCTGGATCAGGGTGGTCAAGGGATAGTAGACCATCGGCTTGTCATAGATGGGCATGAGCTGCTTCGAGATGCCCTTGGTGATGGGGTAGAGGCGGGTCCCAGAACCGCCTGCGAGAATGATGCCCTTCATGGGCTTTAAGCTTAACGGAGGGGTCTCGCGCCGGGGTGCGGCGGCGCGGGCTGGCGAACATAACACTTAACTTCCCACTTAACATAACACGTGGGAAGTTAAGTGTTATGTTGAGTGTTATGCTCTATTTGCGCAGCCTGTAGCGCTGCTTAGGGCTGCGTCCGGGTTCAGTCTTTTCGGCGATGTTATCGCGGATGAGCTCATTCAGTGCTTTCTGGACCGCTGTCCGGCTGAGCTTTGTAGCCTCAACTAATTCGGTTGTCGATACGGACGGGCTGCCGTGGAGCAGGTGTTCCACATGGTCACGTGCGGTGCCATAGCGTTCCTGGGTGGCTACCCTGCGGCGGTGGAAGATGATGGTGAAGCTGTCGAGCCGGTTGATAATTTCCGGTTTGGGCATGAGTGCGTCAGCTAAGGCCTGATGGATGGTGGCGATGCCCGTGCCGCGGTTCTCTGCGGCGACGCCGCCTTCCGGTAGGGGAATGTCCTCTAGGAACGTGGCAAGGCGTTGATTGCGGGTAGAGCTGACACCAGCTTCTCCAAGATTTCGGAGCGTAACCCCGCCATATAGGCCTCCCGGATTGGTGATTTCCAAGCGATCGACGAACATGTTGATTTGCACCTGACTGCCGCGAGCAGTCGGGGAGTAGTCACGGTGCATGAGCGCATTGACTAGTGCTTCACGAACAGCGACCAGTGGATAATCCGGAAGTGCGGTCCGGGACTTGTCGCCGATAAAGCCAGCGGTGCGCATGTTCTTCTTTACGATGTCGATGCCTTCGCTCACCAGCTCCGGAATCGTACCGTGAAGCGTGGCGCTGTCGAGAAGGCGGACACCCGTGGTGACATCACCTTTCGATGTTCCGGGAAAGAGCGCGAAGGTAACCGTTAATCGGGGGAAGAACTCCTGCGGGTAGTCTCCCATGACAAGAAGTGAGGCCAGCGTGGGGTGGCCGTCCTTGAGAATTCGCAGGCGTTTGAGGGCTGTGTCCTGTCCATTCGCAAAAGTCTTGGGGCGGCGCTCTTTCTGCACTTGGAGGAAGCCGTCAAGAGCGGCACCCTCAATGTCCTCCAGTGTGGCATCTGGGATGGCATCTTCATCCCAGGTCGGTTGCGTGTGCTCTTCAACGAGTCGATTTACTTCGTACTGGGACAGGCGCGTATCACCATCGCCGGTGCGAATATAGCTCCCTTTGTACAGTCCCCTTTCGGCCACATAGCAGGGCTTATCGCGCGCGGGAAGCTCGTCGATCTCTGCGACGAGTATGTTGCTGCTTTCAAATTCGATGATGTCGATTTGCGGGCGGACCGGCGGGATGAGCTGTTGGCAGCGAGTCTCCAATTGGTCTTGGGCGGTGGAGGCAGAGAACTTCTTAACTGGGGTGAAGCCGTCCTGCTCTGAAAGGCCGATGATGAGCGTCCCGCCGTCCCCGTTTGCGAAGGCACTGAGCGTGGAGAGCACTTCCTTGCTGACGGAGGATTTTACCTCTACGGATTGCTTATCGCTGCCGATGACTCGCAGCTGTGCAATTAACTCATTAAGCTCAGAAGGGGTCATGAGCAGGCCTTTCTCTCTACATGCCACTCAACATAACACATAACATAACACGTGGGAAGCTAAGTGTTATGTTGAGCGTTATGCCGGGTAAAGTCCCAGGTAGAGCGCCAAAGTGGCCCGCCAATTCATAGGTTTAAAGCCGGTTGCTTCAATCTTGGACAGGTCGAAGGTGGACTCCTTCGGGCGGGGAGCCTCGGGCCCGGCGATCTCGCGGTACTGCTCGGTGCTCACCGGCGTGACATCCGCAGGGTCTTGGCCCACGCCGGTGAAGACGGCCATGGCGATCTCATCGCGGCCCACCACATCACCGGAGTTGGAGATGTTGTACACGCCGTACTCAGCTTTAGTCTTGAGCAGGTGGATGATGCCCTTGGCCAGGTCCTCGGCAAAGGTGGGGCGCCCGCGCTGATCATGGATGACGGAGGGCTTGACCCCCTTAGCCGCCAGCGAGCGCATCGTGGACATGAAGTTGGCGCCATCGCCAAAGACCCACGAGGTGCGGATGACATAGTGGCGCGGGGCGGTCTGCGCGGCGGTATCGCCCGCGGCTTTCGACGCCCCGTAGGCCGAGAGCGGGGAGGGCATCTCCTCCTCGGAGTGGACCTCTTTAGAGCCATCAAAGATGTAGTCGCTAGACACGTGCACCAAGGTCAGGTTATTCTCCGCCGCAATGCGCGCGAGCTTCGCCGGTGCGGAAGCGTTGACCGCCCAGGCCGCGGCGCGATCGTCCCCCGCACCGTTGACATCGTTATAGGCCGCGCAGTTGATGATGGCGGAGTACTGCTTCCACGGGCGGGCAGGCGGGTTGGTGATATCGAAATCTTCGTGCCCGCAGAACTCCACCGCACCCAAGCCAGCGGAGGGCAGGAATTTCTGTAGGGCGCGGCCCAGCTGCCCGTTGGCCCCGGTGACCAGGATGCGGCGAGGGGGCATGGGGGAGACGTCGGCAAGCGCGGGGTGCCCCTTGTCCTTGTCGGAGATCTCCTTCGGCTCCAGCGGCCAGTCCACCATGTCCAGGTTGACGCAGGTGTACTCTGCATCCGGGTACCAGTGGTCATTGACCAGGTAGGAGTAGGCGCAGGCCTCCAGCGCCTGGAAACCGTTGGCCACGCCGCGCGGCACGAAGACCGCCACGTCCTCGCGCAGCTCGTGGGTCACCAGCTGCCCGAAGGTGGCAGAGCCCTCGCGCAGATCGCACCACGCGCCGAAGGCCCGGCCGGAGGCCACGGAGACCAGCTTGTCCCAGGGCTCCGCGTGCAGCCCGCGTGTGACACCCTTCTCCGCATTGAAGGAAACGTTGTTCTGCACCGGCTGGAAGTCTGGCAAGCCGGCCGCCACCATTTTCTCGCGCTGCCAGTTCTCCTTGAACCAGCCGCGGTTATCCCCGTGGACGTCGAGCTGAACAATGAGCAGGCCCTCGATGGCCGTTGACTGCACCTTCATGGCTATTTATTGTCCTTGCTTCGCGTAGTTGGCTTCGACTTCTTCCTTGCCCGCGCGCCACCACTCCTCGTGGGCGCGGTACCACTCAATGGTGGCGGCCAGGCCCTCCCGCAGATCCGTGTAGCGCGGGGCCCAGCCCAGCTCGCGGCGCAGCTTGCTGGCATCCATGGCGTAGCGCTGGTCATGGCCCGGGCGGTCCGCCACGTGCTCAAAGCGCGCCCGGCCATTGTCCGTCGCCCCCATGAGCTCACAAATCATCTCGATGACCTGGCGGTTATTCGTATCCTCCTGGTCGGCGCCGATGTTATAGGTCTCCCCAAGGCGCCCGCGGTCCAGGATGGCGAGCACCGCCTCGTTGTGGTCATCCACGTGAATCCAATCGCGCACCTGCTCGCCGGTGCCATAAAGCTTGGCGGGCTGGCCTAGAAGCAGGTTGGTGATTTGCCGCGGAATGAATTTTTCAATGTGCTGGTAGGGGCCATAATTATTGGAGCAATTCGAAATGGTTGCCCGCAGCCCAAAACTGCGCACCCACGCGCGCACCAGGTGATCCGAACCAGCCTTCGTGGCCGAATAGGGCGAAGACGGGTTATAGGGAGTTTCCTCCGTGAAGTAGGTATCGGCGCCGATCTCCAGGTCCCCGAAGACCTCATCGGTGGAGACATGATGGAGGCGCACATCGTGGCGGTGGCAGGCCTCCAGCAGCACGAAGGTGCCCATGATGTTGGTGTGGAGGAAGGGCGAAGGATCCCGTAGGGAGTTGTCATTGTGGGATTCCGCCGCGAAGTGCACCACGGTATCGGCGTGCGCTACGAGCTTGTCGACGACCCCCTCATCCGCCACGTCTCCCACCACGAGCTCGGCGTCCACGCCGTCGAGGTTGGCGCGGTTGCCTGCGTAGGTGAGCTTATCCAGGACGGTGATCTCCACCTCAGGGCGCTGCTGGGCCACGAGCCGCACGAAGTTTGCACCAATAAAGCCGGCGCCGCCGGTAACAAGCAGTTTGCGCATGGTCTCCCAGTTTAGAGCATGCCCTGTTTAGGCGACTGTGGGGAAATGAGGCAGCGCCGGTTGATCCAGCCACTGTGCCACGAGCTTGTCGACGTCACCCGGGTTCTCAGCAACCTTGCGCATGCGGCTGATGAGGTCCTCCGGGGTCACGACCGAGTGCTGCGCTGCGGTGAGGTAGTCCCGCACCGTGGCAAAGAAGGCCTCATCGCCTACGAGGCAGCGCAGCGCGTGGACGGTCAGAGCGCCGCGCTTGTAGACGCGGTCATCAAACATATCGCGCGTACCAGGATCACTGAGCACGATGTCCTGCTTCTTGCGGGCCAGCACCTGATAGTGCGAGCGCGCCGATTCATGTGCTGGGCGGCCATGCGCATGCTCGAACCACAGCCACTCGCAGTAGCAGGCGAAACCTTCGTTGAGCCAGATATCCTTCCACTCCGAAAGACCCACGGAGTTGCCGAACCACTGGTGGGAGAGCTCGTGCGCGATGAGCCGTTCGAAGACGTGATCGCCCTTGACGTGGTTGGAACCGAAGATAGACAGGCCCTGGGCTTCGAGGGGGATTTCCAGCTCATCGTCGGTGATGACTACCTGGTAGTCGGCGAAGGGGTAGTGGCCAAAGAGCTCAGAGTAAAAATCCACCATCTCCTGCTGCTGGGCAAATTCCTCGAGCACCACCTGCTTGAGGCGGGCCGGTGCCCACGCGCGGACATTGGGGCCGAGGGGAATGTCGATGTATTCGCCGACCTGGACCGTGGCCAGATAGGTGGCCATGGGGTGCTTGACGCGGTAGTGCCAGCGCGTCATGGATCCGCCCGCGCGGCGGCGGGAGACCAGCTTGCCGTTGGAGATGACAACGAAAGGATCGTCCGCGGTGATACGAATATCGTAGGTGGCCTTCGCGGACGGGGTGTCATCACAGGGGAACCAGCTGGGCGCGCCGTTGGGCTGGCTGGCCACTAGCGAGCCTGACTCTGTTTCTTCCCACCCGATGTCACCCCACGGCGTGCGCAGCGGGCGGGGTGCTCCGCCATACCGAATGCAAAGCTCAAACTCTTGGCCTTCCGCGATTACGTCGGCAAAGTATAGGCGCAGCTTTCCGCCGGATAGGCGGAATTTGGCCACGCGCGGCGCGTGCTTCGCCGTGATGCGGCGAGCCACCATGGCGCCGCCGAGGTCGAGGGTGAGCTTGTCTAGGTCCTCCAGCGCACGAATATGGAGCACGGCTTCACCCTGGAGCAGGTTGGGCTCCACGCGGTAGGTCAGATCCAAGTCATAGTGGGTGACCTCGAAGCCGAGGTTGAAATCCACCCCCGTGTAGCTATCTCGAGTGAGTGCGGCGCGGTCGCGAGCGGCTGAGATATGCGAAAGGGCGGTGGAAAGCAGCTTCATAATGCCGCTATCCTACCGCCCTTGTCCGGCTTGTCCGAAGCCAGGGGAGCGCGCACGGTGTGACGTGCGCGGCTTGCTGTTTAGGAGTTGAAGGCTTCCTCAAAGGTAGGCCAGGACTTCACCAAGTCCTCGCGCCAGCCCGGCCAGGAGTGCGTACCCACATTGCGGAAGTTGTAGGTTGCCGGAATGTTCTGCTGATCCAGCTTTGCCTTGAGCATGTGGGTGCAGTGGTTCACGGCCGCCTCGATGACGCCGCCTTCTACCTGCAGCTGCGCCGAGCCCAGATAAGCAGCCGCCGGGTTGTATCCCTTGTTGATGTAATAAGACGGCGTATCCTGCTCACCCGCGAAGCCCGATGCAGAGGAGATGTACAGCTTGGTGCCGCGCAGCTTCTCGGAGTTCATCAGGGCGTCGTTGTAGCGGTTGTAGGCAGAACCCATCGGGCCCCACATCTGCTCCGGCTGGCCGCCACCGCGGTTGACGGTGAGGCGCAGGAACTCATACTCGGTGGGGTAGGCAGTTGCGGCACAACCGGCGAAGGAACCGACCGCGTCATAGAAGCCCTGATTGTGCTGGGCAAGCAGCAGCGAGGACGTCGCGGACATGGACATGCCGGCGATGGCGCGCTTATTGCTTGCGTTCAGACGCTCCTCCAGCGGGCCAGGAAGCTCCTTGGTCAGGAAGGTCTCCCACTTCTGCGGGCCCTTGAGGTACTTGCCGTTGGGCTCTTCCAGCCAGTCGGTGTAGTAGGAGAAGGCACCTGCCTGTGGAACCACGACGTTGACGTCCTTGTCCGCGTAGAAATCCACGACATCGGACATGTACAGCCAGTCGGAATCCTGCTCGGCGGAACCAGCGCCGTTGAGCAGGTAGACCGTCGGGCGGTCCGGGTTCTTGGCCGGGATGACAGCCAGCGGAATGGCGCGGCCGTTCATCGCCGGCGACGTAGCTTCCAGCTTCAGAACGCGGGCGTCATCCTTGTAGTGGTCATACCACTTCTGGCTCTCCACCTCCGGGGTGACCTGCAGGTCCGAGATGGTGGATAGGGCAGTGTCACCCGCAACCTGCTGCGGGGTGGTGGTGGCAGCACCTGCGACGGGGCTGACCAGCGCGGCTGCGCTGAGCGCGCCGGCGGCGAGGAGAGAGCTAAGACGCTTCATTACGTTCCTTATTCAACAATTGGTACGGCGATTGAGCTTACTGCTCGGTTACCGCAGGATCTTCTGGCAGGGAATCAGCGAGGCCTTCGGTGTCTGCTTCCGCCTCCGCCTTTTTCGCATCCTGACTATCGGCATCGGCGGCCTTTTCGTTAGCGTCCGAATCCGCATCTGCTGAATACGCAGTCGCTACCGGCTCAGCTGGATCGACGGGAAGGCCAAAGGCGCGTGCGTAGGTAGGCCAGGAGGAGTTGACGTCATCCAGCCAGCCCGGCCAGGAGTGGGTACCGGTGTTGCGCAGGTTAAAGACCGCGTCGACGCCCTCGCGCTCCATCTTTGCCTTCAGGTCATGGGTGCAGGCGTTCATGGCTGCTTCGATGACGCCACCCTCAACCACGAGGGTGGAGGAGGACTTGAAGGCCTGGGACGAGCCCAAGGCATCAATCTTGGACGAGCCCAAGTCAGTTGCCCCAGCCAAACCGGAGTTGGCAGAAACGTAGACCTTGGAGTTGCCCATGTTGTTCTTCGTGGCGTTGATGAGGCCATCGTTGTAGCGGTTGTAGTCACCGCCCATCGGTCCCCACATCTGCTCAGTGCTTCCGCCACCGCGGTTCACCGTGAGCTGCGAGTAGAAGTTCGGCAGCGGCGTCGAGGTAGCAGCGCAACCGGAGTAGGAGCCGATGGCATCGTAGAAGTTCGGATTGTGCTGGGCCAGCACCAGCGAGGAGGTAGCGGACATGGACATGCCGGCGATGCCGCGCTTGCCGTTGCCGTTAATGTGCTTCTCCAGCGGGCCAGGAAGCTCCTTGGTTAGGAAGGTCTCCCACTTCTGCGGGCCCTTGAGGTAGCTGCGGTCCGGGGTGGTCAGCCAGTCGGTGTAGTAGGAGAAAGCACCCGCCTGCGGGATGACAACGTTGACGTTACGGTTGGCGTAATAGTGAACGAGGTCTTGAGTCTTCTCCGTCTTCGGATCAAGATCCTTAGCCACGGTGGAGACAATCCAGTCCATGCCCTGCTCGGCGCCGCCGGCACCGTTGAGCAAGTAGAGGGTAGGGCGGGAAGCATCAAAGGTGCCGTCCGGGGTGATCACTGCGAGGGGGACGTCGCGGTTATCCATTGCAGGAGCGGTGGCCTTGATGGTCTTGACCTTGTGGCGGTAATCCCAGTACTTGAAGACGTAGCCCATCCATTTTTTGTTGTCCGGGATTTTCTTGATGTCGACGTTCTTAAAGGTGACCTGCTTGTCGAAGGAAGCCTCATATTGCTCGCGGGATGGCGATGGGTTGCCGGCCTCATCCTTGGGCAGGTACTCCTCGAGTTCGGTGTAAAGGTCGAGCTCGGAAATATCGGACGGTGTAGCCTCACCGCTGATTTGATCCGGTTTAACGTCGGATGCGCTGGCGATAGGGGAAACGACGGCGCCGAGGGCTAAGGCGGAAGCCGCCGCAAGCGTCGTGAGAGAGCGCGCAATCTTCATGGAATCTCGCTTTCTAAGTGATGAGCGGAAGTGTAGGGGGCAAGTTTAAAAGATGCTCCGGACAAACCACCCTTGACGTGGGCAAAAGCGCTGATAGATGGGTAATCTAGCACCCCCGAAGATAAGGGCAGTCAGACTAAACATACCAAGTTATAAAAGTGAATGGTGGTATTGAAGTGAAAACCGTGTCATAATCTTTCCGCGCCTATTCGTGGGCTATGTAACGCAACGGCCGTCTCCTTCGTTAGTGGGGCTAGGTACCGTGACCGCTTTTGGCGGCGACCGTCCTGCACGCCGTGGCCTCGCTGGAGGGCGCCGCATTAAGCCGTACGCGCCGCTAGAACAACAGAAAGAAGAAGAATGAACTTTTTTGACACCATCCTCGTCTCCATCAACCAGGTGCTGGGCCAGATCGCTCACTCCGGCTCCTCCACGTCCTCCAAGATCGCCCTGGATTGGGGTCTGTTCTAAATAATCTGCAGAGGGCCATGCTCTCGCTTTCTTTCCCTAATCCCCGTCTTGGGGGTTAGGGATTTATTTTTGCCTGACTCTGTTCCGGGCATCCTGACTGCTATGGGCTGTCCGGCGGGTGCAGGGCGGGGGTGGTGGGACAGCGAGCCTAAAGTTACGTATCCTGTAGGGCGTGACTAATGAACATTTTGACGTTGTAGTACTCGGCGCGGGCCCCGGCGGCTACGTGTCCGCCATCCGCGCTGCCCAGCTGGGCAAGAAGGTTGCCGTTATTGAGAAGCAGTACTGGGGTGGTGTCTGCCTCAACGTGGGCTGCATCCCCTCCAAGGCTCTTCTTAAGAACGCTGAGGTTGCACACACCTTCAACCATGAGGCTAAGGCCTTCGGTATTTCCGGCGATGTTTCTTTCGACTTCGGCGTTGCGCACAAGCGCTCCCGCAAGGTGTCGGAGGGCATCGTCAAGGGTGTGCACTACCTGATGAAGAAGAACGGCATTACGGAGATCAATGGCTTGGGCTCCTTCAAGGACGCCAAGACCATCGAGATTACTGAGGGCGATGACAAGGGTAAGACCATTACCTTTGATAACTGCATTATCGCCACCGGCTCCGTCGTTCGTTCCCTTCCGGGCGTGGAAATCGGCGGCAACATCGTGTCCTTCGAGGAGCAGATCCTCAACGATGAGGCTCCGGATTCCATGGTGATCGTTGGCGCAGGCGCCATCGGCATGGAGTTTGCTTACGTTCTGGCCAACTACGGCGTGGACGTGACCATCGTGGAGTTCATGGACCGCGTCCTGCCGAACGAGGATAAGGATGTCTCCAAGGCCATCGCCAAGGAATACAAGAAGTTCGGCGTGAAGCTCCTGACCGGCTACAAGACCACCGCCATCAAGGACAACGGCGACAATGTCACCGTTGAGGTTGAGTCCAAGGACGGTTCCAAGACCGATACGCTGACCGTGGACCGCTGCATGGTCTCCATTGGCTTCGCTCCGCGCACCGAGGGCTTCGGCCTGGAGAACACCGGTGTCGAGCTCACCGAGCGCGGCGCCATCGCCATCGATGACTACATGCGCACCAACGTTGAGGGCATCTACGCCATTGGTGACGTCACCGCGAAGCTGCAGCTCGCCCACGTGGCTGAGGCGCAGGGCGTCGTGGCCGCTGAGGTCATCGCCGGCGCTGAGACCCAGCTGCTGGGTGACTACATGAACATGCCGCGCGCCACCTTCTGCAACCCGCAGGTTGCCTCCTTCGGCTACACCGAGGAGCAGGCTCGTGAGAAGTTCGCTGACCGCGACATTAAGGTCGCTACCTTCCCGTTCTCCGCTAACGGCAAGGCGGCCGGCCTCAACGAGACCGCGGGCTTCGTCAAGCTTATTGCTGACGGCGAATTCGGTGAGCTCATCGGCGGCCACATGGTGGGCTCCAACGTTTCCGAGCTGCTGCCGGAGCTGACCCTGGCGCAGCGCTTCGACCTCACCGCTGAGGAAATCGGACGCAACATTCATACTCACCCGACGCTGTCTGAGGCTATGAAGGAAGCTGCCGAGGGTATCGGCGGCCACATGATTAACCTCTAAGGCCAAGGCGAGAAGCCAAAACAAGAACGCTCCCCCTCAATCCCGGCAAAGGGATTGAGGGGGAGCGTTGGTTTTAGCGCCGTAACGCTACTGGCTCATTAGTACGGTGCGACGGCTGAACGGTGGGCGTCGACCACCAGCTCTTCATTAATGGCCGGGAAGGCGCGTTGAGCACAATTCTGGCGAGGACAAGTACGGCAGCCGGCGCCGATGGGGGTTGCGGCAGAAAGGGCATCGAGGTTGAGGCCTTGGGCATAGACCGTGCGGCTGGCGTGGCGCGCCTCGCAGCCTAGGCCGATGGAGAAGAGCTTATTGGTATCGCCGAAGCGGCCCTGGGGGTAGCTCACCGTCCGTGAAATCCAGAGGTAGTTGCGGCCATCCGGCATCTGCGCCAGCTGACGCGAGATGGTGTTGGGGCGGGTGAAGGACTCATACACGTTCCATAGTGGGCACGTTCCGCCGGAATTGGAAAAGTGTACGCCCGTGGCCGATTGGCGCTTGGACATATTGCCGGCGCGATCAACCCTCACGAAAGTAAAGGGGATTCCGCGCTTGTTGGGGCGCTGCAGCGTGGAGAGGCGCGAGGCAATTGTCTCGTAGCCCACGCCAAAGACGTTGCAGAGGTACTCCACGTCATACCCGGATTGCTCGGCCTCACTGTGGATGAGGCTGTAGGGGAGCAGTGTGGCGGCGGCGTAGTAGTTAGCAACTCCACGCTTGGCCAGGTTGATGGAGGCGTCCGAGGTGAAGGGTTCTTCGTCCACGAGGGCGTCGATTAGCGCGCCCGCCTCGAGGAAACCCAACTCTGCCGCCATACGGAAGGCGCGCTGGCCCACGCTCAGGCGGCTGGCAAGGCGAAGGGTGCCACTCTCCTTGTCGAAGCGATGCAGGGTGCCATCCATGCGATCGGTGGTGAGAATCTCCACGCCGTGTTTGGAGGTGAGCCGCTCATTAAGTGCCTGTTCAATGTCGCGAATGTGGAAAGGGATAACGTTGATCTCCGCGGCAGTTTCCTCTGCGTGGATATCCAACTCGTCGAGATAGTTCTGCCGGGCATAAAAGAAGTCCCGCACTTCGTCGTGAGGCATGGACAGTGCCTGGTTCCCGTCCGAGCGGCGGGTATCGGTGGCGAGCGAGAGCTTGTCACGAATATTGCGGTAGCGGCGGTGGATATCCACGAGCGTGCGGGCGACGGTGGGGTGGTTGTAGACCAATTCGGACAATTCCTGAAGCTCCACGGGGGAGGGGCAGATTTCCTGGTCTTGGACGACATCCTGGATTTCCGCAAGCAGGCGTGAATCATCATCACGGGAGAAGAACGTGGCATCCACACCAAAGGCTTCAGTGATTTTCAGCAAGACCGGGACGGTAAGAGGGCGTACGTCGTGTTCAATCTGATTGACGTAGCTAGCTGAAAGCCCCAGCGTAGCGGCGAGAGTAGCTTGGCTGAGATCACGTTCGCGGCGCAGCTGGCGCAGGCGCGAACCCACGTATGTCTTGCTCATGTGAGCTAGGTTACCTAGTGCCTTTCGGTCATAGCAATTGTTTTGCAAGGAATGTGTGAAGTATTTTAACTCCGCTGCGAAGTGGGGTGCTGGCGGGGTGCCGAGCGGGCGATAGGGGTGTATACCAAGCGAAAGTTTGACACCTAAAGGGGTAGGGTCGTCACTCAGGCCACACCCTGTGACAAAAGTCTCATCCGTGAAATGTTTTCGCAAGGTCAATATTGCGTAAAAGGAAGTGATCAAGGTAGAGCGCTCAAAGAGGTGTGGTACATAAGGTGATCCTTGCCTTAACTCGTTTAAATACGGGGACCATAGGAGGGGGAGGGGGTATGCAAAGCAAAGATATAACTAGTGGTCAGCGCAAAGGTCTGCGTAAGGTAAGGGCGACAATGGAGGTGTCATGTCTGTAAAAAATCCTGACCGTGAAGCCCTCGCTCACGGCCGTATTACTAATGAAACGATTCGTCCTAAGCCAGGAATTCCGTCCTGGGCTTTGAAACTGACGATGGCAATTACCGGTCTGTTCTTCGCGCTCTTCGTTGTGGGACACATGGCCGGCAACCTGAAGCTTTACTTGCCGGCTCACGACGGCCAGGAAGCACTCGATGCCTACGGCGCTTACCTGCGTAATCTTGGTGAGCCACTGATCCCGAGCGGTCACGCACTGTGGATCATTCGCATCGTCCTGCTGGCCTGCGTGATCGCTCACATTTACGGCGCTTTTGCTTTGACCGCTCGCTCGAAGGCATCCCGCGGCAAGTTCAAGCGCACGAACCTGATGGGCGGCATGGATTCCTTTGCCACCAAGAGCATGCTGGTTACCGGCGTCGTGCTTCTCCTGTTCATCATCTTCCACCTTCTGGACCTGACGATTGGTGTCCAGCCGGTTGCAGCAGAAGCTTTTGCTCACGGTGCCGTTAAGGCCAACATGATCGCAACCTTCTCGCGCTGGCCGGTGACCATCGTCTACATCGTCGCCATGCTGTGCCTCTTCCTACACCTGACCCACGGTATCCGCCTTGCGGCTTCTGACCTGGGCATCACCGGTGCAAAGTGGCGCGAGGTTTTTGTTGTCCTGGCGTACATCGTCCCGGCCGTCGTGTGCCTGGCAAACATTGTTATGCCGTTGTCCGTCGCCCTGGGCTGGGTCAGCTAAAGGAGTTTTGAACCCATGACTAACGCGAACACTGAACTCAAGCGCGAGCACCCTGACTTCTCGCACCCGCAGTCCATCGTCCCGGGCGTTAAGCCGGGCCGCATCCTGGAGTCCCACGAGCCGCACGGTGTCCCGATGAAGGACATGTGGAGCTACCAGAAGGACCACATGGAGCTCGTCTCCCCGCTGAACCGCCGCAAGTTCGAGATCATCGTTGTCGGTACCGGCCTGTCCGCTGGTTCCGCCGCCGCTGCCCTCGGCGAGCTGGGCTACAAGGTCAAGGTCTTCACCTACCACGATTCACCGCGCCGTGCGCACTCCATTGCTGCGCAGGGTGGTGTGAACTCCTCCCGCCACAAGAAGGTGGATAACGACTCCGCTTACCGCCACACCAAGGACACCGTTAAGGGTGGTGACTACCGCTGCCGCGAGTCCGACTGCTGGCGCTTGGCCTATGAGTCCATCCGCGTCATCGACCACATGAACGCCATCGGCGCTCCGTTCGCTCGCGAGTACGGCGGCACCTTGGCTACCCGTTCCTTCGGTGGTGTGCAGGTCTCCCGTACCTACTACACCCGTGGCCAAACAGGCCAGCAGCTGCAGCTGTCCACCACGTCTGCGCTCTACCGCCAGATTGGTCTGGGCAACGTGGAGCTCTTCGCTCACCACGACCTGCAGGACATCATCACCTACACCGACGGTGGCAAGAAGCGCGCCGGCGGCATCGTGACCCGCAACCTCATCACCGGCGAGCTCAAGGCCTTCACTGGCCACGCAGTCATCCTCGGTACCGGCGGTTACGGCAACGTCTACCACATGTCCACGCTGGCCAAGAACTCGAACGCCGGCGCCATGATGCGTGCGTACGAGAACGGTGCTTACCTGGCTTCCCCGGCATTCATCCAGTTCCACCCGACTGGCCTGCCGGTCAACTCCGAGTGGCAGTCCAAGACCATCCTCATGTCCGAGTCGCTGCGTAACGATGGCCGCATCTGGTCTCCGATCAAGGAGAAGGATGACCGTCCTGCCAATGAGATTCCGGAAGAGGAGCGCGACTACTTCCTGGAGCGCCGCTACCCGGCCTTCGGTAACCTCGTCCCGCGTGACGTGGCTTCCCGCGCCATCTCCCAGCAGATCAACAAGGGTCTGGGCGTTGGTCCGCTGCACAACTCCGTGTACCTGGACTTCCGTGACGCCATCGAGCGCCTGGGCAAGGACAAGATCCGTGAGCGCTACTCCAACCTCATCGAAATGTACGAAGAGGCTATTGGTGAGTCCGCTTATGAGACCCCGATGCGTATTGCTCCGACCTGCCACTTCACCATGGGTGGCCTGTGGACGGACTTCAACGAGATGACCACCATCGACGGCCTCTTCGCCGCCGGTGAGTGCTCCTGGACCTACCACGGTGCGAACCGCCTGGGTGCTAACTCCCTGCTGTCCGCTTCCGTTGATGGCTGGTTCACCCTGCCGTTCACCATCCCGAACTACCTGGCCCACCACCTGGGTGAGGCCAAGCTGGCTGAGGACTCGGCAGAGGCCAACGAGACTGTTGCTCGCGCACAGGCGCGCATCGACCGCCTCATGTCCATCCAGGGTCAGGATCCGCACGGCCCGGCGTACTACCACCGCCAGCTGGGTGACATCCTCTACTGGGGTTGTGGCGTGTCCCGTAACGTCGAGGACCTCAAGGTTGCCATCGAGAAGGTTCGCGCACTGCGCAAGGAATTCTGGGCTAACGTCCGCATTACTGGCGACGCCAACGACATGAACCAGGTTCTCGAGTACGGTCTGCGCGTTGCTGACTACATCGACCTGGGCGAGCTCATGTGTATTGACGCTCTCGACCGCGACGAGTCCTGTGGTGCTCACTTCCGTGATGACCACCTCTCCGAGGACGGCGAGGCCGAGCGTGATGACGAGAACTGGTGCTTCGTCTCCGCATGGGAGCCGGGCGCTGCTGAGGGCGAGTTCATCCGCCACGCCGAGCCGCTGTACTTTGATTCGATCCCGCTGATGACAAGGAACTACAAGTAATGAAACTGACACTTGAGATCTGGCGTCAAGCCGGACCGACGCAAGAAGGCAAGTTCGAAACCGTGCAGGTTGACGACGCCGCCGAGCAGATGTCCATCTTGGAGTTGCTCGACCACGTCAACGACGGCCTCATCGAGGCCGGCAAGGAGCCGTACGCATTCGCTTCCGACTGCCGTGAGGGCATCTGTGGTACCTGTGGCCTTCTGGTCAACGGCCGCCCGCACGGCCCGGGCCAGAACACCCCGGCCTGCCAGCAGCGCCTGTTCCAGTTCAAGGACGGCGACACCATCAAGCTGGAGCCTTTCCGCTCCGCTGCCTACCCGGTAATCAAGGACATGATCGTGGACCGCTCCAAGCTGGACCACGTCATGGAGCAGGGCGGCTACGTATCCATGGATGCGGGTACCGCTCCGGATGCTGACACCCTGCACATCAACCACGAGACCTCCGAGTACGCCCTGGATCACGCTGCCTGCATCGGCTGCGGTGCCTGCGTGGCATCCTGCCCGAACGGTGCTGCCCACCTGTTCACCGGCGCCAAGCTGGTTCACCTCTCCCTCATGCCGCTGGGCAAGGAAGAACGTGGCCGCCGCGCACGCAACATGGTGGACGATCTGGAGCAGAACTTCGGCCACTGCTCGCTCTACGGCGAGTGCGCTGATGTGTGCCCGGCTGGTGTGCCGCTGACCGCGGTTTCCGCGGTTACCCGCGAACGTGCACGTGCTGCTTTCCGCGGCAAGGACGACTAAGCTATAGTCATTCACAGGATTAACAGGAACGAGAGAAAGTTTCAGCCATGAGCGACCTCAACCCGGCAGTAGCTGATCACCACAGCGAGACCTACCCGGAGTTCTCCGGCAAGATCCAGGACTCCTACATCGAGGGCTACGAGCCCGTATCCTACGGTGCACCGCACTCTTCGTTGCTGCGTACCTCCACCTGGGTGGGCATGGGCCTGATTCTCTCGCTCCTGCCGGCAGCCGGCATCCTCATCTGGGGCCTCGGTACGTGGCTCTACCCGGATGGCACCGCTGGTGCTGACTACCAGCCGAACATCATCGTGGGTGCTATCTCCCTCGTTGTCATCGCTGTCCTGGCCGTCGGCTCCGTCCACTTCGGCCGCCGCTACTACCGCCAGTACCGCAAGGAAACCGGCCGCATCAACTAGGCACCTCCTAGGACGTTGAACGCCTAAGTTTCTGTACTGACACCACAGCAACCCCCGCCTCCAAACAGACACAACACATGGGAGACCATGTGAGGAGGTGGGGGTTGTTGGCGTTTTGGGCGCTGGGCGGGGGTTGAGAGGGGAGCGAGCGCTTGACGACGCCCCTGCGATGCCATACGCGTGAATGGTGCCGCAGGGAGCGACGCGAACACTAAAGCATGGAAGTCCCCATCTTAGGAATTAGTGTTCTCTTTCAGCCTTGGGCAAGCGCCTGTCCCGCAAGATCGTCTGCGGCGACTGCGGACGGCCGTTCGGCCACAAGACCTGGCACTCCGGTACCCCGAACCGGGTCGACGTGGGGGAGTGCCCCACGAACTACGTCAAGCGCGGCACCTGCACCACCAGCCACTTCTACTAGGCAGAGCTGCTGCTGGTGAAGATGGCCGACGCGTTGCAAGTGCTCGCTGGGCGCAACAGTACGGCGGTTGACCAAGCCGTGGACAGCTTGCAGTCAACGGGTGCGCGGCGACGTCCATCGACGCTCCACACGGCGATCGACAAGCTCCTGACCGAATAGCCGACCCAGCTCGCGCTCTATATCCGGTCTTCCTTGCCATGCTGGAGGGCGGCTGCGTGCCATCACCGATGGCAGGCTCGGATTCGTGTTCATCACCGCCGAGGCCGTCACCCTCGACCTCCCGCAACGCTGGATCCCCGTGATGCGCCCAGGCGAACTCGCAGCTACAGGGCGTTGCTGACCGGGCTGGCGAAGGCTTTCAGGTCTTCCCACGAGTCGGCACGGGCGGTGTCTTGCTCGTAGGCGATCAGATAGCCCCAGTGTTGACCGGCGTAGGCATCCTCAGCCACCAACCGGCGCACCAACGCCTCGGCAGCCTTACGCTTGGCCTGCACCCTGGCGTCATCGCGGCCGCGCTCGTCCTTGCCTTCGATGATCCAATGCACTCCGTTGGTGTCCAAGGCTACGAAGTCGGGGAAGTAGCGGTCTTTCGCGTTGTAGTACACGAACGCCTGGTCTTGCGGATGCAGGCGATGCCACCACACGATCCCCGGCGACGTGTTGAGCAGGCGAGCAAGCTGGTATTCGCCGGTGAAGGAGTCGAAGGACTCCTCGGCGAATAGCGACTTGAACCAGCCACCGTAGACCCGGCTTCGCACGAACTGGTCACGACTCTCGATCTGGTCATGCACCTTCTCACCCAACGGGAGCGTGTAGCCTGTGCTTGGCATCGACTTCGGGTGTATGGTCGGCACCTCGCGGGTGGCTCGCAGTGTCTCGGTTGTGTAGTTCTTGATCAGCGCTAGGAGTACGGCGCGGGCGGAGTCGAGGGATTTGACGGTCCAGCCGGTGAACGTCACGGCGCGCATGAACTTCGGCACCAGGAACGTGGCGACATAGCGGGCGGTCTGTTCGGTTTTGGGCACCAGCGACATGTTGATCACTAGTTTGACCAGCGCCTCCTCGGCGTCGGCGTCGTCGACGTGGACGGAGTCGACTTCGGCGCTTTCTCGATCCTCTGCCCGGAGTTTCTTGCCTAGGGCGGCGATGATTTCTTTGCGCAGCAGCACCTCCCCAGCAGAGGTGACCCGACGCGCCGCTTGCTCAATCTCGGCGTCACTGATTTCTGACAGGTCAATGGGCGGCTGCTGCACAGTCATCGTCGTCACCGGGAATCGGTAGGACACGTCAGCAAAGCTCGGGTTCCGTCCGATCGAAACCAACTCCCAGGTGGGCTGATCCTCCTGCTCGGTGATGGTGCGAACCCCGACACCGGGCAAACCCGCGCCCGGGGAATCACTGCCGCCGACGGGAACGGTGCCCGGCTGCGGAGCCACACCACCGGCGACCTCCCCACTGACACCGGTACCCGGTTCAGAACCGGTTGTCGCCGTAGGTTGGTCACCGCCGGTCGTGGGCGTACCTGTATCCGTGCCGGACTCTTCGGCGGCTTTACGGACCGCCTCTTCTACCTTGGCTTTGTCGGGCTCGGCGATGGCTTCGTCCAGGCCGAACTGCTGCAGCACGTTCTCGGCGTTGAGCAGCTCGGTGAAGGATTGGTGGGCGATGATGTCTAGCTGGTCGATCTGCCACACACCCGTATACCGGCCGAATGGCAGCCGCAGCCCGCGCCCCATCGTCTGCTGAGTGAGCACCTCAGAAGCCATTGCCCGCAACGTCACGACGACCGCGATGTTCTTGACATCCCAGCCTTCCTTGAGCTTGTTCACGCTCACCACCGCCAGCACCGGCGATTCGGGTCGATCCAATTCGTCGAGGCGACGCTGGGTCAACTCATCCTCGTGCTTGGAGTCCACCTGCAGCACAGCCTCACCTCGGCCGAGGTACTCCGGGGTGCGCAGTAGCTCGGCGACCTGGGTGGCGTGCTCCACATCGGAGCAGACCACGAAAGCGACCGCGTTCACATGATTGCGGTTCTGGGAAGCCGCGTACGAGTCGTAGTAGGCCTGCTTGAGCGCACGCAATTGCAGTGCGTCACGCAACTGCTGCTCTTCGGAGGCTTCATCGGTGCCATATCCAGTCTTGCGGAACGCCAACACGGGGGCCTTCACATACTTGTCCTGGATGGCGCGGTAGAGCGGGTACTCGAAAATGACGTGATCGGTAGCTTTGTCCACCGACGCGGTCAAACCAATCGCCGCTGCTGGATCGAGTTCCTTCAACGCTGCATTGAACGCGACCGCGCTGGACCCGTACAGGTGGGATTCGTCGGCGATCACAACCAGATCATCGAGGTTTTTCAGGTAGTTGAAGAGCACGCCGGCGTTCTCATCGAACCGGCGGGGCTTACGGCGCATCGCGTCCTGGGTACCACCGTGGGTGTCGCCCTCGGCTTCCTTCGGCGCGATGAGCTGCTGAATGTTGAAGATAAACGCCAGCATTGGCACTTCACGGCCGAACGCGAGTCGGGCCGGGCCGTTCTGCCGGGCGATCCACGCCGAGTAGTCCTGTGGGGTTACGACCTCGGGCGGCACCGCCGCACCGGTGATGTAGCGGGGTGTGCCGGGCGTGAAGTTCTGCACCGTCTTCGCCTGCACCGTCTTGCCTGGGGTGACGATCACGACGTTGCCAACTCCTTGGCGGCGCAGATACTCTACTAACGCCGCCATCAAGTAGGTCTTGCCCACGCCCGTAGCGAGGTTGAGCACCTGCATCACGGTCGGGTCATAGTCACCGTCGAGAGTGAAGACCAGCTGGCGCAGTGCTTCCTTGTTCGGAGCACGCAGGTCGAACTCGGCACTGATTGACTCCAACATGTCGGAGTCAAAACTGATGTTGAGCCTGTTCGCCATCACTGGTCACCACCTTCGCTGTACCGAAACACGTCATCGGGCAATGCGACCACCCGCGACCCCTTCACCAGTTTGCGCAGATGCTGGCGCACGCCGTCCATCACCGTGGTGGCGGCCAGCATGATTGTCTCGCCGGGCTGGATTTGGGAAGCAAGCCAGTCAACGAGCTCGGTCGTGGCGGCACCCTCCACCACCTTCAACAAGGCATTGCCACGGCGGGCATCAAAAATATAGTCATCATCCGGGTGCAACAGTGTGAACCCGAGGTTGGCAGCCACCGACTCGAGCAAAGTCTGTCCGGTCGCGGCCGCAGTGAGCATCACCCTGTCCAGTTCAGGGGCGTAGCCGAAACACGCAGGCGACAGATGGGCGACCTGGAAGCCGCCGCCACCACGCCAGTTCAGTACTTCCTTCGTGCGCCTGGTCTTCGAGGCAGCCTTCAGTGTCTTCACCTCGACACTCTTCTTTAATTCCGGATCGTCCTTGATCAGCTTGTTGAGCACGCTCGTGAATTTCGCGGCGTCTTCCGGCGAGACCCCATCAGGCAGCCCGTCTTCCGTTGCGTCTACTCGTTCGCCCTTAGTCCGCGTAATCCCACCCGGATCTTGATCGCCCACAACCTTTTCCAAACGAGGGCGCGTAAACGTCGTGAACGTCGACTCCAGCAATTCGCACGTCACCCAACGCCGCCCCATCTTCTGGGCTACCGCTGCAGTCGTCCCCGACCCAGCAAACACATCCAGCACAATGTCACCTGGGGCAGTAGATGAGGCCATGATGAAGCCCAGCAATTCTTCTGGCTTTGGTGTATCGAAAAGCTCGGGGGTTGGCATTCCGGGAAATAGAACCTTGAGGTGATTCTTAGCCCCTCGAGTACTTCCAGTTTTCCAACAGAATGCCACGAATCGCTCGGCGGAAGACCTGCTTGCTCCCACAGGTAGGTCTTCCTCTTCAAGGCCGTTTCATCGTCGTTGAAATAGACTTCTCCCGTTGCCATTTTGGAGGCCATCGTGGTTTGATCCCAGCGCCAGCCATTTGTTGGCGGTTCTAATAAACCGCCAGAGGGCTTTGCGATTGGATACTTTAGGGCAGGACGGTCTTTGGGGTTCTGTACGTCGCGACCGTCATACCAAGGGCCTCTAGGGTCTTTGTCTGGATTCCGGTAATGTGACTGCTTCTCCGGATCAGGGAGGTGGCGAGGCCTCCATCCCGGACTTTTTCCGTAGACACAAATTTGATTCTTGTCCTTGGAAAAGGAACCCGCATTGTTGCTGGAGCTATCTGACGCAAGCCACGAGACATCAGCAACAAAACATTGCGGCCCGAATACTTCGTCTAGGAGAAGGCGCATTCTGTGGCTCTCCACGTCGTCAAGGTGAACCCAGATCGAGCCGTCGTCGGCAAGCAGCTTCTTGAGGTGTAACAGCCTGTCGCGCATCATCGTCAGCCAGATAGAGTGCTCCAGGTTGTCCTCGTAGCTGGCGAATGTCTGCGCGGTGTTAAACGGAGGATCAATGTAGATCAGTTTCACCTTGCCGACGTACTTCTCGGCAAGCTCGGGTACGCGGGTGAGGGCTTCGAGGACGTCGCCGGATTCGCCGAGGATGAGCAGGTTGTCGTCCTGAGGTTCCAGATCGGCGCGCTCGGAGTAGGCGAACTCGTTAGACTTCGGTGTCTGGCTGCCTTGCACGTAGTCGTCCAGCACGAGGGTGTGGGTTTCGCAGTAACGCGGATCAGAGGGGTCAACCCACGTGTAGCCGTACTTACCGACCTCGGTGGGGATGAGAGCCTTGTCCTTGTTGTACCAGGTGAGCTGCAGGCGTTGAGCGGTCATCTAGTCGGTCTCTCCCTTCGTGTCAGTGGGGACGACCTCGCAGATGTCGGCAATGTCGCAGTCGAGAGCTTCGCAGATTCTCACGAGGACGGTTGTAGTGACGTTTTCGTCTCGGCCAAGCTTGGCGATGGTCGCTCCCGAAAGTCCGGTCATCTTCCGGAGGTCCTGCTTTTGAAGCTCTCTATCAATAAGCAGTTTCCACAAGGACTTGTAGCTTACTGTGAAGCTGTGGGGATTCGTCATCACTGTTCCTCTTCTGCAACGTCGTACACATCGTCTAGGTAGCCGTAGCGTCCCTGTGTCTTGCTCTTGGAAAACTCGATGACTCTCGTCTGGTCCGCGTACTCGAGCCCTTCGGTTCGGTCGGTGTTTTCCAGGATGATGATTTGTTGGTCTTTGGATTGTTCGGCGAAGTGCTCGAACAGCCCGGTCCGCATTGAGGTGTTTGGGGTGTTCTTGCCCTCGTCGAAGCCATGCAGGGGGGTGTCGATCAGGACGAAACCGGGCGCATGGCGCGAGCGGCGGTTCATGAACGCATGGAACGCGAGAACAACGACGGTGTTGAAGAAGGCGCAGTACCCCTTGCCCTGCTCATCGGCTTTGGCGTACCCCGCGATTTCGATGTCGAAGACTTGACGGTTGAAGGCTGCGCTTTGGGCTCCCGGGAAGTGTGCCTGCTCCAGGATGTCTTGCATGGATCTGGTCATCGAGTAGTAGAAATCGCCGTCGAAGTATTCTCGCGGTTTGAACTTTTCAGCATCCGGATCACCGGTTTCATCGTCTCCATCCAGCGTTTTCTGGAAGCGACGCTCAAGCTCAGTCAGCTGCTCATGCTCAGCTTTGATTCGCTGCGTAGCGGCGAGTTGATCAATCTGGGTTTGGATGGCACGCGTGGCCGGGTCGAGGCTGCCGGAGAGCTGATTCAACAGCTGGACATGTTCTTGCTTGTTGCGCCCCAGGTCAGCGGCAAGGTCGGCTGCGATTTGTTGTAGCGGGTCGAGGTCATCCGTGGCCTCCTGTTTGAGGCGCTGGATACGAGCTATCTCAGCTTCGAAGGCTGCGATGTCCTCGTCAGTTGGTGGCGGAGTTGCGATTGTGCTGTGGCAGAACTGGCAGGTGTCGGGATGCGGATGGGTTTGGTCGTGCCTCATGCCTTGGAGCTGAAGGTCGAGCCGGGCGATGTCCGCATCGTATTGCGTGATCAGGGTACCGCGCTGCTCGACGGCTATTTCAAGTCCTTCAAGTTCTTGGGTCTGGTGACTGATTGTGGTGATCAACTCGCCGTCTTGGGTGAGGATGTGTTCCCGCTGGTTTTGCAGGTCTTCCAGCTGTGCCCTTAGCTTCGCTAGGTATGCCTCGATAGTTGCTCCCTCGGCTGCGGCCTGTTGTTCAGCGCGTTCCAGTTCGGCTTTGCGTGCCTGGATGATGTCGAGTTGCTGGTAGATGTAGCGTTCAACAGCCCTACGGCGTGCTCGCCTGTCCGAAGCGCTCTCGCGTGAGGTTGTCTCATCGAAGTTCTCGTCTTGCGCCAACACGAGAAGAGCTGACAAGTTTTGGGTCAGCGACTGGGCGCTAGAAGACTTCGGAAGAAGGATGGAGGGATCTGGTCGGCCGATTTCGCTCTCTGGTACTAGGAGTATGTGGCGAACCGCATTCCAGGTGAAGCGCGCTTTGTTGAATGCTTCGTTGGTGATGACCTGACGTCCAGGCTTAATCCCCAGCAGTCCGATCAAGAGATTGTTGACTGGCTGCTTGCTCTTGTTATTGAGGGAGTACGTTCCCGACTCCACGTTGGGATCGGTCGAGGCCACCTCGATGCTTGATCCTCGCTTTGTGGAGCGCGAAAGCGTCACCTCACCATCGGCAGTCACGAAGGTGACGGCTGCGGTCGTGTACCCGGTTTTATCGGTGAACGGAAGATCCTTGCCACCACATGCGAAGGCGATCGTCTTCGCGATTCTGGTCTTGCCGGTGTTGGACGGGCCGACAATGCAGTTCAGACCGGGAGCAAGATCGATGATCGAAGCGGTGCCGTCATCTCTGGTGGCCTTGACCTGGCGAATCCAAAGCTTACCCATGCTGCATCACCTTCTTCTGAACCTGCACTACGACAACGTCGAGTCCGCGTGCCAGGAGTTGACCGATGGCCTGCCCGTATGCATCCGCGTACGCGCCGTTAAGGGATTGCGCGAAACTCTGACCGGCCGGAGTGGAGCCAAACGTGATGCCGTTGTCGCCGGTGGACGCCAGCCCGGTACGTACGAGCCGGGCAAGCCCGGCATGGACGCGTCTGCGGCGGGCATCATATTCGGCCACCGCGTACGGGGTGTCGCCGTGAAGGCTCTCGTTCCCGAACCCGAACTGCTTCATGTAGGTCGCCGCGATATCGAGCGCCGTGGTCTCGTCAAGGCTCAATGAACGCGGCACCCGCGAGAGGCACATGGTGAGCCGGGTCGCTGTCTCCTCGGGTGTGTTGAACAAGTTAGTCGTCACGGTAGACCACCCAGTGCAGTTGATCATCGTTGACGAGCATGTGGCACATGCCCTTCTTGTGAGTTGCCCGCACCATCGACGGGAACTTCACAATGACCGAACCGTTCAACGCGAAGTCGGCTGCCTTGCTCAAGGTCGCGTTCATTCGCAGGTAGCCGTCGTCGTAGTCCGCCTCGCAGATTTCGACGACCCCGTCGAACAGGTCTTCCTTCATCGCAGAGAATTCCTGTTCTCCAGTGGGGATGAGATCCCGAAGGTTACGGCGAACCCCTTCAGCATCCCAGAAATGCCCACGCTGCCTGGCGAACGCCTTCCGGTATCGATCGGGCAGGGCACTGATATCGGCAACCGGAGTTCCTAGGTGCTCAGCGAGAGCGGCAAACATCTGTGTGGTGTAGCCGGATTCGAGCGCAGGATCGGGCGACTCGGGAACTTTCGGTGTGGGCTTCCATGGCAGCGAAGAAGACCCCAAATGAAGTTTGCCGCCGCTGATCCTGCCTTCGGCTAGCGGCAGGTTGTTGAACAAATCTGGTTGCGCCTGCGGGGCGGCACCGTCGGCGAGTAGATCCCGGTCGTTGCTGTTTGCCCACAGAATCGCTTTCAGCCATTGCCCCACAGCCGAGGGCACTTGCCCTATATCGTGCACATTGATGTTGGCCACCGTGAGCTGCTCTTGGAATGTAGCGAGGGCGTCGACGCCTATGGGGTTACAGAGTTCTTCAACTTTGCTGGTGTCCAGATGATTGTGGAAGTCCCGGGCTTTCCAATCGGGCAGTTTCCTGTCCCCGTTGAAAAACCGTACGAGGTCGGTCTCGTTGATCCCAGCCCACACTCCGACCGTGATCGACGTCTTTCCAGGTTCCCGCTTCTTCTCGTGCGCGGACGTTTCGACAAAGACGGTTTCTTTATCCATCACCGCGTCGAAGAAGTCCTTCATGAACCCCTTCTTTGTCCGGGCGACTCCCGACATGAAGGGTTGGACGGTTCGGCAGAAAGCGCCCAGCGCATAGCGAGGGTCTGCAGTTACTGTCATCTCGTCTCCTCTCCGTCTTCTGCCGTCTTGTCTCGTCTCGGGTGCCAGCGCCTCGTTTTCCTACCGTGAAAACAGGTTCAGAAACCGAGTGCAGTCCTTGGGACGAAGATATGTCGATTCTACCTCGAAGTGCACGTTTCTGAACATCAAGTACACGAACGTGTCGCGAGGAGGTGAACAGGGACATGGGCACACGAAACACGAAGCAGACGTCTCGGCCGGTCGCCAAAAAGGCGTCCGCACTGCTGCGCGACGGTCGCACCTCGGCCAAGACGAAGTCGGTCGCAGCCTCGGCGCTGGCTCAGGCCAAGCCGCGTAAGGGCAAGTAACCCTCACGGCTGTCCTGCTGGCCAGACGTCATCCGGCAGGACAACCCAACCGCTGTGGCGGTCAAAGCCGTACCGGTCACCGGCCGGCCGCCTTCCTCCTACACCCGCATGCGTTTTTCAACCGTATTCGGGAGACCTCCGTTGAGCGCTTGACGGGCACCACCTGTATCCGGGTTCACCCCCGGGTCGGGTTGGTGCCCGTCACTGTTTCCGCTCAACACCACGGTCGCTCGTCGGTTGCCCTCAACGGTGTCTCCCTTCGCAAGAAGGGAAGCCCTCACGTGGCATTCAACAACCAATTCACTGTCCCGTACCTGACCCCCAGGGGCAACACCATCGACCTACCCGTCCCTGATCTGCCCGACAGCGAAGAACTGCGTGCCCAGCTGCGCGACCCGGCTTCGCGTCCGAAGTGGGCTCGCGCCTACCTCGACGACGTGTACGCCGAGTACCGCGAGCTGGACAATCGCCGCCGCTCCGACATCTCCGTCGACCAACCCGGCCACTGTGATGACGACGAGCGTGGCGGGCTGGGCGCGGATTACTTCGCCTCGGACGATCCGGACTTCACCGAGCAGGTCGAGGCCAACCTCGCGGTGGTCGAACTGCTGAGTCCGCTGACTGCGACGCAGCGCGAGTACATCGAGCTGCATGTGCTCCACGGCGACCGGTTCACCGAGATCGCCGCCGACAAGACCGGCATAGACCAATCGACCAGTGCCGATGCGGTGCGGAAAGCCGTTTCGCGCGGTCTGGCTCAACTGCGCAAAACACTCACTGAGTCGTAGGCCGTCCGGTTTCGGTGCGCCCCATGCCTGACAGATGCAACGCACTCCCTTCACCAGCCCGGTGATGGGGCGTACCACCACCTAAATGGAAGGAAACCAGGATGCCCACCAAGCTCAAGACCAAGATCGCCAAGCATCCCAGCCCGGCTGCCGCACTCGCTGCAAAAGAAATCCGCCCCAGCAAGCGGATGCTGCGCGCGATCTTCGGCACCAGCCGACCCCAGTACCGCATGGCCGTGCCCCTGCCCGGCTCCGAAGCCTCCACCGTCAAGGTGCGTGTCGCCGATACCGACGACGACCTGATGGCGCTGGCCGGCGCGGCAGGTGTCACCCGCGAGGGCGGTGATAACCGATGATCTCGGTGAGTGACGCGAACAGGTTCACTGGCGCGTTGAACCGGATCGCCGAAAGCGTCACCATGCTCGCTCCCGCAATTGAGGAGACCGCGTGGGATGAGTTCGAGGATCACGCCGGGATGCCAGGCGCACGTCCGATCGCCGCCGCCGGGCTCGCACAACCCGACCTGGAGCAGGCCGCCGCTGAGTACGAGGCCGCCCACCGACAGGCACCCGAACCGGCGCCTGAGCCGGTGTCGCTGGCGCAGGTACGTGGAGTGCTCGCCGGGCTCTCCAGCCAAGGCATGACCGAGCAGGTGCGTGAGCTGATCGTCGCCACCGGCGCGCACAAGCTGTCGGAGGTTGACCCGACGAAGTACGGGTGGCTGCTGGCCAAGGCGAAGGAGCTGTCCGATGCCTGACCAACATTCGCTGCTCTCGGTGTCGAGCGCGCACCGGTGACTCAACTGCTAACCCAGCGCCGTCCTCGAATCCCGTGAGCAGCATGCCTCGTCGGCGACAGCAGAACTGGGCACCGTCGCACACGCTCTGGCGGAATGGAAGCTCGGGTGTGCCCTCAACGACGCGCCGACTTTCAAGCCCGAGTCCGGCTGGATCGATACCGAGATGGAGGACCTGACCGACGACTACGTGTCGTTCGTCCGGGAACGCATCTCACTGGCACGGGAGACCTGTGGTGATCCGCAGGTGCTGATCGAGCAGCGCCTCGACTTCTCCCACGTCGTGCCGGGCGGTTTCGGTACCGGCGACTGCGTGATCATCGCCGAACCCAAGCTGCAGATCATCGATCTCATGTACGGACAGGACATCCTCGTCGAGGCCGCACACAACCTGCAGCTCATGTTGTACGCGCTCGGAGCCGTCCACGCTTTCGGGGACTTGTATGACATCACCGATGCTGCGGTGACGATCTACCAGCCCCGGCTGGGCAACGTTGCCACTTGGGAAACCAGCGTCGCCGACCTCCTCGCATGGGCTGAGACCGAGGTGAAGACGAAGGCCGGGTTGGCTGCGGCGGGCGGGGCGAGTTCTGTCCCGGCTCGTGGTGCCAGTTCTGCCGCATCGCACTGACGTGCCGAGCACGCGCTGAAGCCCACCTCGCGCTCGCCCAGCACGAGTTCGCCCCCCGGCCGAGCTGTCCGGCAGTGAGATTGCGGACGTGCTGACAAGGATTCCACAGCTCAAAACGTGGGCTGCGGATGTGGAGGCCTACGCGCTTTCGCAGGCGGTGAACCAGGGCAAGCACTGGGATGGTTTCAAGCTCGTCGCCTGACGGTCTGTCCGCAAATACACGGACGAGAACGCCGTCGCCGAAGCGGCTGAAGCTGCCGGGTACGCCGACATCTACGACCGCAGACTCATCACGCTCACTGCGATGGAACGGCTCATGGGCAAGAACACCTTCAACGAGGTGCTCGGCGACCTCGTGGTCAAGCCCGTGGGTAAGCCGACGCTCGTGCCTGACACCGACAAACGACCCGCGCTGGAAATCCACAGCGCACAAACCGAATTCACGAAAACAGAAAGCAGGTAACAACCTTGTCAACCAACAACCCCACCCGCGTCGTCACCGTCGAAGTCCGCCTCTCCTACGCTCACGTGTGGGAGCCGAACTTCATCCAGGGAGGCAAGCCCAAGTACTCCGTGTCGCTGATCTTCCCGAAGGCCGACAGCACCACCATCACAGCTATCGAGAAGGCCATCGACGCGGCGATCGACGCTGGTACGGCCAAGTTCGGAGGCAAGCGCCCCAACAAGGCGGCTCTGAAGCTGTCGCTGCGCGACGGGGATACCGAGCGTGACGGCGAAGCCTACGCAAACAGCTTCTTCGTCAACGCCAACAGCCTCACTCCGCCGCAGGTTGTGGACGAGAACGTCTCTCCGGTTCTTGACCGTTCCGAGGCGTACTCGGATTGCTACGCCCGCGTCTCCCTGTCGTTCTACGCGTTCAACACGAACGGGAACAAGGGGGTGGCGGGCGGGCTGGGCAACATTCAGAAGATCTGCCACGGTGAACCCCTTGGCGCAGGCCGCGTCTCCGCTGAGCCCGACTTCGGCGCGCCGGCCGACGACTTCCTCGACTAAGGAGGCTGAATCATGAGTGACTGTTTCAACGCCATCACCCTCGCCGTGTGGGTCTACGTCCTGATCCCGTTCTGGATGGTCTGGGGCTACTACTGGATTAAGGACAAGCGGGCCAAACGCCGCGAACGTCAGCGCATCGATGAGCTGATCGCCAAGGAGAAGGCCGAGCTCGACAGGATGAGCGCCACCTACAATCTCGACCCGAAGTAACACCCCAGCAGTGAGGAAGTCACCAAACACCGGTTGGCTCCCTCACCTTCGCCTATCCGACTGTCCAGGAGCCCTGATGCGCCAGATCGCTATCGATATTGAAACCTTCAGCCCAGCACCCCTAGGGAAAACCGGCGTCTACCCGTATGCCGAACACCCCGACTTCCGCCTCCTCATCTTCGGCTGCTCGATCGACGGCGGCCCGGTGGAAGTCGTCGATCTCGCCAGTGGTGGTGGGCTGCCCGACGGAGGTGCTCGCAGCATTGGTGGACCCCAGGTGTGGTCAAGTGGGCGCATAACGCCGACTTCGGGCGGGTCGCGCTCTCCGCGTGGCTGCATCGTCATCACCCCGTGCTGTTGGCGGCCGGGTTTCTTGACCCGAGCCAGTGGCGCTGCACGATGGTATGGTCGGCTTACCTCGGTCCACCGATGGGTTTGGAATCGGTCTCACCACCCACGGCTGCGAGATATCGTCCTTGGTGAAGGCTGATGTCGAAGCCGCCCTCGAGTCCGCCACGGGCAAGGTCAAAGAAGTCCTGGAGCTGCGCAGTGACCTGGCGAAATCCTCGGTGAAGAAGTACCAGGCCATGCACAACGTCGGAGACCCGGACGGGCGGGTACGCGGCCTTATCCAGTTCTATGGAGCGGGACGCACCGGCAGGTTCGTCGGACGCCTCGTCCAAGTCCAAAACCTGCCCCGAAACTACCTGCCCGACCTCGACCAAGCCCGCGCCCTCTCCCGACAAGGCAACCTCGACGCCCTTGAACTGCTCTACGACTCCGTGGCAGACACACTCAGCCAGTTGATCCGGACAGCGTTCATCCCCAGCGCCGGATGCCGATTCATCGTCGTTGACTACTCCGCGATTGAAGCCCGTGTCATCGCCTGGCACGCCGGAGAAACATCCACCCTGGCAGCCTTCCGCGACGGCAAAGACCTCTACTGTGAGACCGCGTCGCGCATGTTCGGCGTCTCCGTCGAAAACACGGCATCAACGCTGAGCTGCGCCAGAAGGGGAAGATCGCCACGCTGGCCTGCGGCTATAACGGCTCCGTCGGAGCGCTCAAGGCGATGGGTGCCCTACGGATGGGGCTGGCCGAGCACGAACTCAAACACATCGTCGACGCCTGGCGGGCAGCCGTTCCCAACATCGTGTGACTCTGGGCGGATGTCGAGCAGGCCGCACTCGACGCCATCACCACCCGCCAGGCTGTTCGGCTATGCAACCTTCGCTTCACTGCCGAGTCCGGCATCTTGTTCATCACCCTGCCCTCTGGTAGGCGGCTAGCCTACGTGAAGCCCCAGCTGGGTGAGAACCGGTGGGGCGGCACCTCCATCACCTACAGCGGTGTCACGACCGGACGCAAGTGGGGGCGGCTGGAGACCTACGGCGGGAAACTCGTCGAGAACATCGTCCAAGCAGTCGCTCGTGACCTCCTCGTCCACGCCATGACACTCGTCGCTCAGGCTGGGCACAAGATTGTCATACACGTCCACGACGAAATCGTCATCGACGAGCCCGAGGACTCCGGCTTCACCATCGCCGATGCTTGCCAGCTCACGACGGCCCACCCGACTCCCGCCCGACTGGGCAGCAGGCTCCCACTCGACGTCGACGGGTACGAATGCGACTACTACCGCAAGGATTAGACGCGCCAGAGAGGCAACTCGCGCCAGTTGTCAGGTGCTCCTGTGCGAGAAAACGGCACGATGGGATTGTGCGGGTAGGTGTCGAACAGCTTCGGTAGCCGGTCGGCTGGAGACAAGTCCAGTTGGCGGTGCAAGTATTGGATAAGGGAGAGCTGCCCGAACACGCGATTCATTCTTTCAGCTACCGGAGCCAGCCTGACGTCATTGTTCAGTTTCGGTTTGATGTCGTAAACACGGTTGAACATCCTTGCATGATGAGCTGCGTAATTACGCAGAATATTCAAGGATTTCAGCCATGATTCAAGCTGAGGACCAGTTAGGTCGCAGGGCTCGGCAATCCGTTTGCGCACGATATTGGGCGACATGCCGTACAGGTACGACAGCATCCCCCAATCCATGATTTCGACAGCCGCCCAGATGGGTAGAGTCCCGCCATATTTGGATTTGTGGTGGGCGACGAAGTCCTCCTTCGACGCTTTCAATGCCGACTGGTACTTTCTCAGCCACACCTCATGCAGGCTACGCCCGTCTTTGTTTCGCTGCTGTGCCCGGGCGCTCAAACGCTGGGGATCTAAATAGATCAGCGGGTCAAGGTGACCCAGTTCGTGACCGAGCTTGGTTCGAATAGCTAACTCCACGCGATCAAGCTCGATGAACACGCTGTGGCGCAATTGTTCGTCAAACCCATAGAGGGCTACCACCAGGTCAAACGATGCTCCCTCAACGAATTCATCCTGGGCAGTGCCGTCGCCTTGGGAGAAACGGCGCATCGGGTACCAGTATCCGGACAAGCGGTAGTAGTTCAATCGAGCCAGCAGCGTCTCAGCATGCTGGGGATCATTCACTCGTATCCCACGCTGACGAAGCAATTCGACCTGTTCACCGTAGGTCTTGAACTGCTTCACCTGCTCCACGCGCACCTCTGTTTGATACGAAAACGAAGACCGGCCCTGGACTCCCACCGAGGCGGGCAGCGGAACCGGTCATGTTGACTACAAGGCTACCTTGTTGATGACGCCGAAGCAAAAGCACAGGGTACGGAGCCATCGGTACGTTCACACACTAGTGTGCCCCTCTGACCCGTCCGGATTTGTCGGTCCGCGGGGGCATATGGGCGAGAGCCTTCCTCCCGCAGTGTCCGGTTTCGGTGCCTGCCGTGCCTGACAGGTGAGAGCCTGGCGCATCCCGCGCCCGCGATTGTCTACCTGGCTCTCAGAAAAGGAGCCGGTCATGGCTACCGGACTACAAGTGTTCACCAACCACGAGTTCGGCACGATCCGAACCATCACCTCGGGCAGGCAGGTCCTGTTCTACGGCCGGGACGTGGCGACCGCCCTCGGCTACGCCAACACGAAAGATGCCCTGGCGCGTCACTGTAAGGGGGTCGTGAATCACTACCCCCTTGAGACGGCTGGTGGCATCCAGCAGGTCAGGTTCATCAGCGAGGGCGACCTGTACCGGCTGATTGTCTCCTCCAAGCTGCCCGCCGCCGAGCAGTTCGAGGCGTGGGTGTTCGACGACGTTCTACCGTCCATCCGCCGCCACGGCATGTACGCCATCGACGAGCTGCTCAATGATGATGAGTTCCTTGAGCGGGCGATTGCCACCCTGTGTGCCGAGCGGGCGAAGCGGCTCGCCGCCGAACAAGCCCTGTTGGAGGCGGCACCGAAGGTGTCCTATTGCGACGTGGTGCTGGCGTCGCCGTCGCTGATCACCACCACCGAGATCGCCAAGGACTACGGCCTGTCGGCGAAGAAGCTCAACCAGATTCTGCGCGAGGAGCAGGTGCAGTTTCACCAGTCCCGGCGCTGGTTCCTCTACGCCAAGTTTGCTGAGCAGGGTTACACCCAGTCCAAGACGTACGAGTACGACGAGGGCAAGACCCGCACCCACATGTACTGGACGCAGAAAGGCCGCCTGTTCATCTATGACCTGTTGAAGAACACCCGTGGCCTGGTGCCGGTGATCGAGCGTGAAGGCGAGGACGCCAGATGACCGCCACTGCGCTTCTTGATATCGGAATACCGAAGAAGAACGTCGAAGGATACCCCTGCCCGACCTGCTACCGGGCGCTGAAAGCGATTCAGCGCGGCGAGTACGGGTACCGACCGTTGGTTTACATCTGCTCCCCGTATTCCGGCGATGTGGAGGCGAACATCGTGCTTGTTCAGCGCGTTCGCGGTGTCAGCAGGCCAGATTCCGCTCACCCCACATCTGCACTACCCGTAGTTCAAGGATGAGACCTACCCGGGCGCCCGTGAGCTGACCATGTTCTTCAACCGCATCCTGCTGTCGAAATGCGAGCAACTATGGGCATACATCGGCCGGGGCAGCGCGGGGATGCGCGCCGAGATCGACTGGGCTCACCAGATAGATATCCCGATCCGCTTCTTCGACGCCGACTTCCAGGAGGAGCACCCCGCATGACGCCGTTCACCCTATGCGCGGCCACCAGTAGCGGCAATGCGCACAACAACCACTACCCGAACCACCACCAGATTACTGACCAAGCCGGGGTGGAGCAGGTGGCCAGGTTGGATCACGTTGCCGCCACCCACACCCTCCTGGTTCAGATCAGCGACCTGGAGAACCGGAAAGCCGCTTACTGCTACTACAAGGAACAACTCGCCACGTTCGACCCGGTCAGCATCGAGTTCACCCCATACCTATGGCACACCCTCATTGACCACGCCGAAGTGGACACCGACGGCGCCATCATGTTCATGTTTAGGGATGGTATCTCCCGTCAGCAGTTGATCGGCAAGTAACGGAGTCACTACTCGGCTATTGAGTTGTCCAATCTGCGATGAAGCAGGCTGGCGAGCGCCAAGTATTCCAGCGCCTCCTGGGCGTCTTGCTCGACAGCGAGTTCATGTGCTCCGGGGTTACGAATGCCAAGCGTCGCGCCCCTGAAGATGGCGTGAAAACCGGCCTGCTCATCCTGTCCTGACCGACCCGCATGAAGCGAAACGGACAATCGCGGTGCTTTGCCGCCGAAGGCTTCATCCATCAACTTGGTGCCTGAAGTTCTTGAAGCAAGGAGGTCACGAACTCGAATCTCGATTGATTTGAACGCTTCGCTCACGGCCCGACTGAAGTGGCCGTCAGCGAACAAGTCCGCGCTTGCCTCTGCGACCGCTGGGTGCAGCCCCTCAAAGCTGAGTCGCCTTACTGGAGCTGTGCGTGGTGGAAGTTCCTTGCTGAGATGAACTTCGGTGTACGCCATATTGGCAAAAGGGCCATTGGGCAGATCGTTGATAACGACTTTCTGAGCGAAGAACCGCATCTTGCCGCCGCGAGGCTCAGGCAACTCGATGATGTCTCCTTCGTACACAGGAGTTTCCTTCGCTACGTAGGCCTTATCGATCCCTTGGTCGTTGAGAATTGAGGCTTCTACTTCAACGCGCTGTTCGGTGGGACCCGGCTCTCGGATGAGGGTGACCACCCGCGTCCCTGAGCGGCGGATGATGTCTGGCAAGGGCATGACCAACGACCTCCTATTTGAATCACTTACGCGGCCAGCGCGACTGTGCTGCCATTTTGTATCCAAGCCGGGTTGAAAGCTTCGCAGACGGAACAGATAATGCCGTCTTCCTCTAACTCGGTGTCATCAGAGGTAAACAAGATGGAAGTCATCAGACGGATCGCGTCGCGTGGGGTGTAGAACTCACCGGCATCTTTCGCTTTGCGGGCAAAGGAGTGGTACATCAGGTTCTCAAAGATGTCACCCATCGCCTGGTCCTGGAGTGCTTCATCAGACATGTCGATGGATGCGAAATGGTTAACCACATTCCAGAGTTGATTGTTGCGGTCGAGGAAATCGATGAGTTTGTCAAACTCGAACGCATCCCAAATCTCAAGAATGTTCGGGGAGAAGGTGTGGAGGTATTGCTTCAATCCTGGCTTGAGGGCGTCATCTGACGTTGCTAAGCGCTCTAGTGACAGTTCAGATGTGTTCCAGAAGCGGAGTTTGAACAGGTTCTCGATCTTGAGAGCGACGATTGCGGGGTCTGTCCCCTTCGCGTTCTCACGGTGAACGAGGTCAAGTACACCCTGTTTGGTGGATTCCAAGCGTCCCTCAAGTCGGCGAAGCACTGTGAACGGAATGATGTAGTCACCATAGTTTTCGACGGGGACGATAAGTCGTAGGTAGTCGTCTGCAGTCTGCCAGATTGCAGCATTAAGGCTATTGACCTTGGAGTTTTGTTTCGGCGTAATCGAGTCGAGAATTTCTGAAGTGCTAGACATAAAGCATTACCAATTTGTGTGAATTGTTCGATCTACTAATTCATTGATTGTTTCACAGTTCGTAGTCCTAAGAACGCCATATTTGGCGTTTCCAGCATGCTGGTGAGGACTTCAGGACAAATTCAGCGTGAGTGCTGATGCAGCGTCCGAGAATGTCGAGAATGCGCACTATTGTTAAACACTGGATTAGAGAATTATTCATAGATATTGATCCCAAGGAGAACCAACCCATGACGCACCGCGCAGACGCAGGGCTTGAGCCGGCTCGGGAAACGTCGGCGTCGCAGACGTCGTTTGTGCCGCAGCCAGGAAACCAGGAGGCGCGCCGGGCGGACCTGCGCCGCTGGAAGGCGATTGCGCTGTCCTTCCTGATTGGTGCGGCGGTGATCTTTTTGGGGTGCTCGTGGTGGCAGGCGTCGGCAAGCGGGGCTCCCGTCTGGGTGGGCTACGTGCGCGCGGCGGCGGAGGCAGGAATGGTCGGTGGATTGGCGGACTGGTTCGCCGTGACCGCGCTGTTCCGCCGGCCGATGGGGCTGCCCATCCCGCACACCGCGCTCATCCCCAACAACAAGGACCGCGTGGGTGATGCGCTCAAGGACTTCGTGGAGGAGAACTTCCTCACCGCGGATGCGCTCAGCGCCAAGGTGCGGGAGGCGGAGCTACCGCTGTGGCTGGCGCGCCAGGGCGTGGAGCCTGGGCGGGCGGAGGAGGTCTCCGCGTGGATTGGTGAGCGCGCCGCCAGCGTGGTCGCGGACCTAGACCCGGCGGAGGCAGAGCAATTCATCCGCACCCAGGTCATGGACCGTCTGGCAGAACCCGAGTGGGGCCCGCCGCTGGGCCGTCTGTTGGAGGGCTATATCGCGGAAGGCAAGGCGCGGCCGTTGGAAGATGACCTCATTGACTGGGCGCACGGAAAGATCCTCGGCATGGAATCCACGGTGGTCACCGCCATCGATGAGCGCATGCCCGGCTGGGCGCCGCGCTTTGCCCGCGAGATGGTGGGGGAGAAGGTCTACGCCGAGCTCGTGGAGTTCGCCGATGAGGTCCGCCGCAACGGCAACCACGAGGCCCGCCTGGCCATTCGCCGCAACCTGTCCAAGCTGGCCTCGGACCTGCAGTGGGATGAAGATATGCGCGAGCGCATCGAGGGAATCAAGCAGGAAATGCTGGCTTCCGATCAGGCGCAGAAGGCCCCGGCGGCAATGTGGGCGACGGTCTCCTCCACGCTCATTGAACAGCTCACCGACCCGGAGTCCTTCCTGCGCCAGAAGATGACCGCCAAGGTGAAAGAATTGGCGCACCGCCTGCTGGAAGATTCGGAGTTCCTGGCCCAGGCCAATGCGTTCGTGGACAAGGCCGCGCGCTACGCGGTGGAGAAGTTCGCACCGGAGATCATCGCGATTATCCCGGAGACCATTAAGCGCTGGGATGCCCAGGAGGCCTCCGAGAACATCGAGCTCATGGTGGGCAAGGACCTGCAGTTCATTCGCCTCAACGGCACGGTCGTGGGTGCACTGGCTGGGTTGGTTATCTACACTGTTAATCATCTGCTTTTTGGCGTCTAACAAGGAGTGACGACCATGTCCGTATTTGACTCAATCAAGAATGCCGGTTCCTCTGCTTTTGATGTGGCCAAGGATTTTGGTGGCCGTTTCAAGGAAGAGCGCCAGAACCAGGCCCAGAACGCGCAGGCGGAACGCATTGCCCGCGCCGCTGATGCGGCGGGCATGGGTGATGGCACCGCGAAGGAAGAGTCCTTCTTTGACCGCGTAACCTCCACGGCTAAGAACATCGGGGAGTCTGTGTCCTCCGCTGCACGTGAGACCCGCAACTCGGAGTCCTTCGTGAAGGCTCGTGAGGATTTCAACACCGCCTTCAACGAGACCCGTGAGGGGGTTCAGGGCGCTATCAACAACGCCAAGGAGCAGCGCGCGGCGGGCCAGCAGCCGCAGGAGCCGCAGAGCCCGCGCAACCCCTATGCAGCAAAGCCGAACGACGATGTCATCGACGGCGAAGTCGTTGACGAGAACTAATTAATGCACACTTTTCTAGATATTATTTCGTCGATACCGCAGTACATTTTTATGGCGGTATCCCTCTTTGCCCTCATCGGTGCCGTCCTAGCGGCGATGACGCGGGAGGATGCCTTCCGCGCCGGTGACCGCCAAAACAAATGGGTATGGGTCGGGCTACTCGTCGGTTCCGCCCTGGTGATGAACCTGCCGCTGCATTTCGTTAGCTGGATTGGCGCCATCATCACCGGCGTGTACTGGTTTGATGTGCGCCCGCAGCTCAAGGCCATCATCAACGGCGATTATTCCTACTAATGCTGAACCTGCTTGAGGCCTCCCTGGAGGAGGTGCGGACCCAATCCGCGGGGCAGCAGCGAGTGCTTGTCTCCCCGCACCATGTGCTTGCCGCCGAGGGTGCCGAGCGCGTCATTGCCGTTGCCGGCTATCCCACTGGGCGCCACCACTCTTTGGTGAAGGCGGCGGAGGCGCGGCTGGCCGTGCAATCAGGCGCCGCAGAGGTGTGGGTTGCGGTGGATGCACTGCTTGGCGACGTCACCTCGCTCCTCTCCGAGCTCGTCACCCTCCGCGAGGCCTGCCCGCTGCCCGTGCGTTTGGGGCTCATTCTTCCCGAAGACTCGCGCTTGCCGCTTAAAGAAATAGCCCGCCTGGCGGAGCAGGCGGGCTATCAATCCCTTGTTGATCCGGGGTCCGTCGTTTCAGACGACGAAGACCTAGACACGCAGCTCACCGTAGAGAGCCTGCGCCCTAATTCTTAAGCCTTAGTTGGCCGGTGCCGATTCCGGTGCTGGTGCCGTGGCGGAATCGAGCTCGCTCATCGGGACGTCGTGGCCAATGAGGGTCAGCGTGAGCTCGCCGGCGCCGACGTCCACGGACTCAAAGGTGAGCTTTTGTCCCGCGAGCTGTTCCTCCATGCCTTCGGCCAAGGCATTTGAAATCGCGGAGGTTGCCTGCTCCGGCAGGTCGAAGCCGAAGAGCGATGCTTCCTTCGCATCGATGGCGAGCTTGCCGTCGCGAGCCTCCGGCTTGAGCGAGAGCGTGGCCAGACCACCGGCGAATTCCACCTCGAGGTCATCCTCGGCATCGTTGGCGGTAATCGCGGTGACCACGAGGTTGCCCAAAGCGTCATAGCCGGACTGCTCAGCAATGGCTTTTTGGAAGCTGGCGAGCAGGAACTGATCCGGGACCGTCGTCGAGGCCCGCAGAGTGCCCGCGACCGGCTCCTGGGACAGCGTCATGTCTTCGACGTGGACATCCGCAGCCGGTTGGCCAGCGATGTTGGTGCCATCAATCTTCAGCGTGGACGGGGTCTTCATATCCATCTGCGGAATTTTGCCGTTGAGCATGCCAAAGATCATGGGGCTAGCACCGAAGCTCACCTCCGGTTCCTCGGAGGTCTCCACGCCCTGTTCCTTGGCGGACTCGGTGAATTGGCTCTTCATCTGTGAACCCAAGAACCAGCGCAGGCCGAGCTCAGCTACCAAGATGATGAGCAGGAGTACCACGAGTACGCCAATGAAGATTTTCCAGGCCGTCGAGGCGGAAGATTTAGAAGAAGCCATGACTACTAGTGTGGCGCACCGGCTTAAAGATGGCCAACTACCAGGTTCCAATCCACTGTGAGCACGTTATCCCGCAGGCGGCGGTGTACCGGATGGATGGGAACTGTCTGCCGGAGTTCTTCGCGCGCCATGCGCCAGCGCACTCGCGGGCCATAAGGAGACCAGCCGGCGGCGCGGTCCCAGGCGGCGTCGGCCGCCTGCAAGAGCTCGTGGATCGGCTCGCCCGGCACGTTGCGGTGGATGAGGATTTTGGGCAGGCGCTCCGCGATATCGCTGGGGCGCGCAACGTCGAAGGGATCCCAGGCGAGGGTTAGGGTGCGTGGGCCGGAGGCGTCGAGAAGCACCCAGGCAGCCCTGCGCCCCAGCTCGTCGCAGGTTCCCTCCACGAAGAAGCCGCCCGGTGCCAAGCGCGAGGTCACGGTGTTCCAGGCTTTCTCTACCTGGTCCACGTCGTACTGGCGCAGCACGTTGAAGGCCCGCACCAGCTGCGGGTGGTAGCCGGCCAGCTCGAAGCCTCCGAGCTCAAAGGCCACGCCATCGCGCGGCGGCAGGACGCGCTCGGGGGAAATCTCCAGACCCGTCACCCGGGTGTGAGGATTGACGTTGCGCAGCCACCCGGCCCACTCCACCGTGGTGGTGTGGGAGGCGCCGTAGCCGACGTCGAGAGCCAGCGGTTCCTTAGTGGAACGCAGCAGCGAGGAGATTTCCGGGTGCGCCACCATCCAGCGATCGCAGCGGCGCAGGCGGTTGGGATTAGTGGTGCCGCGGGTAATAACGCCAAAAGGCCGACCAGCGCTTTCCTGAGCCTTCAGGTTATGCGCGTGATCGGCCATGGCAACAACTGCGTTGTAGAGAGCTGTTTAGAGGTTGTTGGAGATCCACTCTTCGGTGAGCTTGCCCTCGTTGGTGTAGAGCTCCTGCAGAGCCTCAGCAACCTTCGGTTCGATGGCAGCGCCCATCATCGGGATGTTGACGGAAACCTCAGAGACGTAATCCAGAGCGGTGGACTCGCCCTGGCCCTTGTAGGTGATGTCGCCCTTGAAGTCGACCGGGGTGCCCTTGACGTCAGCGGTGAAGGAGACGGACATCTGATCATCGACAACCTCGCCGATGGTCACGGTGCGCTTCTCCTTGAGGTCCTGGGAGACCATAGCGCGGACGGCCTCCGGGAGGAGGGAGGTCGGAAGAATCTCGTAGAGCACGGCGGTGTTGCCGGTGAACTCGTGCACGGTGCCCGGTTCCGGGGAGAGCTTGGCCACGATGAAGTCCCAGTACTCCTGGGTGGACAGTGCCTTGTGCACCTTATCGATGGGCTGGTTGATGATCACGGTGTTTTCGCTACGGGTTGACATGAGTTACAGACTACCTTGGTAGACGTGCTAGATAAATTCCTGACCCTCGCTGATATTGACGGAGTCACGCTTGATTCCGAGACCACCTTCGCCGATCTCACGACGCTGCGCATCGGCGGTGCCCCGCTGGTGACGGTGCGCTGCGCCAGCGCTGAGGCCGCCATCGCTGCGCTGGCAGCGCTTGACGACGCCTCCCAGGACTACCTCGTCGTCGGCGGTGGCTCCAACCTTGTGGTGGCGGAAGGTCAGCTGGATGTCGTGGTGGTCATCCTCGATTTTGAGGACATCGACGTCTCCGTGGCCAGTGGCCTCGTGCGTGCTGATGCGGGCGCGGTGTGGGATGACGTCGTGGCTTTGTCCGTGGACTGCGGCCTGGGCGGCATCGAGTGCCTTTCCGGGATCCCGGGCAATGCGGGTGCCGTGCCGGTGCAGAATGTCGGCGCCTATGGCGCGGAGACCTCCGACGTCCTCACGCAGGTCTATCTCTACGAGCGCGCTACCCGGACCGCGACGTGGGTGCCGGCCGCGGACCTGGAGCTGGCCTATCGCTACTCCAACCTGAAGTTCACCGGGCGCGGCGTGGTGCTGGCCGTCGAGCTGCAGCTAACTACCGACGGCCTGTCGAGGCCCCTGCGCTTTGGCCAGCTCACCCAGAACCCCGGTGAGCGCCGCCCCGTGGCCGAGGTCCGCGAGGACGTACTGAAGCTGCGCCGCGGCAAGGGCATGGTGCTTGACCCAGAAGACCACGACACATGGTCGGCCGGTTCCTTCTTCACCAACCCCATCGTCGAGCCCGAGCTTGCCGATTCCATCCAGGAAGCCGTCCGCGCCGCCCGTGGCGACGAGGATGCCGACCGCATGCCGCGACACGTGGTGCCGGCAAGCGGCACCACGTCGGGGAAGATGGAAAAACTCTCCGCCGCCTGGCTCATCGAGCGCGCCGGCTTTGCCAAGGGCTACCCGGGTGAAGAATCGGGTGCGAAGGCAACCTTGTCCACCAAGCACACCCTGGCGCTGACCAACCGCGGTGAGGCCACTGCGGACGATATCGTTGCGCTGGCCCGCGACATCCGCGCCGGGGTTCAGAAGGCCTTCGGCGTGACGCTGGAGCCGGAGCCCATCTGGCTGGGTGTGAGTATTTAAGAAGGACTTGGGTGGCTAGGCCATGACGTTGAGCCACTCTTCCTTGGCCGCGAGGAAGTTGCGTGCGGCCTCCTGTGCACCCTCGAGTGAGTGGTGGGCGCCCCAGCCGCACTGCACCTCGTTGGCGGCGGGAACCTCAGTGGCATTGAGGATGTCATTGAGCGCGCCGTCGACAGCGCGGAGCAGCTCATCCTGCTCCATGCCGTTGGTGATGGCGTAGAAGCCGGTACGGCAGCCCATCGGGGCAAAACCAATGAGCTTGTCGGTGTAGTTGCGCATGAAGTTGGCCATCATGTGCTCGACCGAGTGCAGTGCTTCGGTACCGAGGTGCTCTTTGTTGGGCTGGCAGAAGCGCAGGTCATACTTGATAATCTCGACCCCGCCGCCCAGGTCGGTGCGGTCGGCGACGCGGATATAGGGGGCGGCGACAAGCCGGTGATCGAGTTCGAAGGACTTTACGTTGATCTTGTTCTCAGTGTTCTTCTCAGTCATGCCTCCCCAGTGTAACCACGGCTCTGGCTGTGGCCCGAGTGTCCTTCCCCTGAATGCGGGCTGTGCCGCATACGCTGGTCAGATATGAGCGAAGAGGAGATTGTCGGCAACGCTATGTCGGCCGAGGAGCCGGAGACAATCTTGCCGTTTAAAGGCTCGACCGTCCTGGAGGTCCAGGGCCACGATGAAGAGCACAACCCCCTCGCCAAAGGCAACCGTCTGCGCAAGGAGAGCTGGGGGCTGGTCATCCGCCGCACGTGGAATGACTTCTTCCACGATGCCTTCATGGACCGTGCCGCCGGGATGACCTACTTCACCCTTATGGCTTTTGCGCCCACGGTGCTGGCCGCCTATTCCATCGCTACGCTTATCTTCTCCTCCCGTCAAGCGGAAGTAGAGAAGCTGACCTCAGAGCTCATCGAACAGTACGTCCCCGGTTCGCTTTCTGAGCAAGCCCACACGGTCGTCGGCACGATTATCGGCTCCAGCGCGCAAGGTACGTTGGCTCTGATCATCTCCCTGGCCATCTCACTGTTTTCGGCGTCGGCGTATGTGCGGGCCTTCTCGCGGACAGCCAATACCGTGTATGGCCGGGTGGAGGGCCGCGGCATCATCCGCACGTGGGCGCTGATGTGGGGGCTGACAGCAGTCATCGTGGTCGGCGCGGTCATCGTGCTCTTTGCCAACTTGCTGCGTGATGCAGTGCTTAACGAAGGGCTGATTCCGCTTGCGCGCACCGTAGGACTAGAGGATGCCGCCACGTACTTGGTACGAATCTTCCTCCCGGTGTGGAACTGGCTGCGCTTCCCAGTCACTGTGGTTGTGGTTCTCACGCTTATCGCGGTGCTCTATCACTTCGGCCCCAACGTGCGTCCCGGGCGCTTTAGGTGGATAACCTCCGGTTCCGTGGTGGCGCTCGTGGGTACGGTTGCGTCTTGGGGCTTGGTAGGCCTCTACCTGAAGTACCTTGCTGCGGCCAGTGCCTATGGTGCATTAAGCACCGTCATGGCGGTCTTCGTGGCCACGTGGTTGATGAACACTGTGCTGATCGTCGGCATCAAGATTGATGCGGAGGTGCTGCGCGCCAAGGAGCTGCAGCTGGGATTGCACTCCGAGCGTTTCATCCAAGCTCCGCCGCGCGCCGAGAATTCATCCCAAGCCCAGGCCCGCGCCCAGGAGAGCTTGGAGCAGAGGGCACGTGAGATTTCAGATAATGCGCGGCAGGTGCAGGATGAGGCAGCAGAAGATCCAGAGGAAGAACGCGCCTAGATGCCAAAACCTTGCCCCCGCGTTGCATGGATCGGCGATAAGTTTGGCAGATAGGGCAGTTGTGAAGTCGGGCGGTTACTGCGCAGATTCTTCTGGAACCCGGCGTTGGCCCGCGGCCTTTTCTTGCCTGCGCTTGTCAATCAGTGCCGAGATAAGGAACCCAAACCCCATAACCGTTGTGGCCCTGGTTGACCACTCGTAATCAGCGATGAGCCAACCGGCAAGGGAAATGACGCTGAGTGAGCCGACAGCTGTCATGAGGAATTTTTCAATATCCATGCTTCGTCCTCTGGTTCGTGGAAGTCTCGCAATCAAGTAAACGGTGCCTTATGTGAAAACTATCACGAGGCGAGGGGCGCAGGCAGAAAAAGAAGCCGAGGAGGCCCGTTTCTTTGCGGACGTCCTCGGCTTGTTCTTAGGGCTTGTTGTTAGGGGCTAGCGCCTTAGGCGGAGGGGTAGGTGCCGTCTTCGGTGAGGCGCGCGGAGTCGTCGAGAAGCATGGCAATCTCGGCGGCCTTGGCATCCTGTGTCGGGAGGCGGCGGCCTTCGATGACCTCGAAGAGCGGGGCGCGGCCCAGCATTCCGGCCTCGAAGTGTGCGCGGCCGGCGCGCAGGCGCTGCTCGGCGTGCTCACGCCACGAGGCGGCGGCGTCCGCCCCGCGCTGCTGGGACACGGCCTGCTCGAACACGCCGGGGTGGGCGTAAACGATGAGCGCGCTGACGTGGCCGAAGCCGAGCGAGGTCAGCGCCGCGGCCTTCACGCTGTGGCCCGCCGCAGCGAGATCCAGCGGGGAGCGCAGCCACACCAGGTTCGGCGCCTTCGGGGCGATGAGCGGGTCGACGCAGTCCAGGGACACGTTCGCCGGGATGCGGTGCGTGCGGAAGACGTCGATGATGCCGCCGGTCTGGAAGAGCGCGGCACCCGCCTTGGAGTGCCCGGTGAGCGTCTTCTGGGAGATGACGAACATCGGCTGGTCCTCATTGCGGCCAATCGCCGGCCACAGCAGGGAGTGCAGCTCCGACTCGTTGGGGTCGTTGGCGTTGGTGGAGGTGTCGTGCTTGGACAGGACACTGACGTCGTTGGGGGTCAGGCCGAGACCGCGCAGCGAGCGCGCCAGGCGGGAGTTCTCCCGGCCGCGGCCAGCACCCAGCGCACCCAGGCCAGGGGCCGGGATGGAGGTGTGGGCACCGTCGCCATAGGAGGCGGCGTGCGCGACCACTGCGAGCACCGGCAGTCCTAAGTCGGCTGCTAGTGAGGCGCGAACTAGCAGGACCGTGCCGCCACCCTCGCCTTCGAGGAAGCCGCCGCGGCGGCGGTCATTGGCGCGGGAGATGAAGCGATCATCGATTCCCTTGGCGGTCATCTTTGCGGTCTCCGCGGTGGCGTTCATGTCGCCGAAGCCCTGGAGAGATTCCACTTGGACATCGTCGATACCGCCGGCCACGACCACGTCGGCCTTGCCCAGGGCAATCTTGTCCACGGCCTCCTCAATCGACACCGCTGCGGTAGCGCAGGCACCGATGGGGTGAATCATGGAACCATAGCCGCCCACGAGGGACTGCATGGTGTGCGCCGCGATGACGTTCGGGAGGGCCTCCTGCAGGATGTCGGACGGGCGCTCCTCACCGAGGAAGCGCGTGACGAAGACCTTGTGCAGGGACTCCATGCCACCGATGCCGGTGCCCTGTGTGGTGGCCACCTGGCCCGGGTGGATGGAGCGCAGCAGCTCCGCCGGGGAGAAGCCGGCCTGGGTGAAGGCATCCACTGCGCTGACCAGGTTCCACACCGCCATGCGATCCAGGGAATCAAGCATGTGCTCTGGGATTCCCCACTTGGCGGCGTCGAAGTCATCCGGCATCTGCGCGGCGACGGTGCGGGTCAGCGTGGCCTTGCGCGGCACCTTAACGGTGGCACCCTGGCGGCGGGTGACCTGCCACTCGCCGTCCACTTCGGCGATGCTGACGAACTCCGGGTCCGCTTCTTGGATATCGCGGGCGGTGGCCTCCGAATCCACGGTGAAGGTGACGTCGCGGTCCAGGAAGACGGTGGTCAGGTCGATGGAGCCGCGGTCGGTGAGGTGGTACTTATCCGTCAGCGTGCGCACGCCGGAGCGTGCGACGACCTCATCGCGGAAGCGCTCGAAGATGTCCTCCTCGGCGATCTCTTCATCGCTCTCCACCACGAACCAGCCCGGGTGTGGATCCTCGCGCCATTCCACCAGTCCGGTCATCCAGGCCAGCTCCAGCACACCGGCGGCGGTGAGCTCCGCGGAACCATCGCGCTGCAGGCCAAACTCGGCCTCGAAGCGCGTGCGGCCGGAACCCCATGAGGAGACCTCGCCGATGCCGGCGATGACCACCATGTCCTCCAGGTCCGTGGTGACCTGGCCAACTTCTTCCTCCAGGCCAGGCTGTACTGCCTGTACCTGGTTGGGCAGCGCGGTGATGGTCGCGGGGGCGTCCTTATCCTCGTGTGGAACTGCGTTAGCGGTTTCCGCACCGGCAGCAAGCTCGGGGAGGGAGAAGCCCTCTAAGCCGCCGGTGAGGTCCTTCTCCACCGGGGCATGCGCTGCCTGTTCGCGCGAGTCGGCGCTGGCTAGGTCCATGAGTTCGGCGGAAATCTCCTCCGGGCTCCACACCTTGATGCCGGCCTTCTCGGCGGCGGGCACCAGCCCATCGTTGCCGCTCATGAGGTGCGTGCCAGCCACCCAGCCGATCTTGGCCTGTGCCAGAGTGACACCCTGCGGCCAGCCGGCTTCGACCTTCCACTTGTTGAGGATGGCATCGAGTGCTGCCTTGACCTCGCCGTAAGCGCCGTCGCCACCGAAGGTGCCGCGGTTGGGCGAGCCCGGCAGGACGACATGGCAGCGCTTGTCGACGTCCCCCTGGCTCAACCTTGCCAGCCCCGCGATGGTGCGCTCGACGGACCAGAGCAGCAGGCGGGCCTGCGTCTCGGTCGTTCCGGAGGCATCCGCCAGCGAGCCGGAGACACTCGGCGCGGCGAAGGGGAAGGCCAGCGTCGGGGTCAGCGCAGGCTTGAGAATCTTGACCTCGTTGCCCACGGACTCGCGCTGCTCAGTGCCGATCCAGTCGATGAGGGCGTCAATATCACGGAAGCTCGACAGGTTCGCCGGGACCAGCCACAGGGCGGAACCAGCAGCGCCGTGCTCGGCGTAGAGCGTGCGCGCGAACTCCTTGCGGGCTTGGCTCACCCGCGAGGCAGTCATGATGACCGTCGCGCCGCCTTCCAGCAGGCGCTCCACCAGCGCGGTGGCGATGGAACCAGGGGCAGCACCCGTGACCAGGGCGACCTCACCGGCGAACGCGCCGGGGGTGGTGTCCACGGCGGCCTGCGCGATGTCTCCGCGCTTCCACCAGCGGGCCTGGCGAGCTAGATCCTCGCCGGCACCGCGGAAGCTGTCCACCGGGTACTCGGCTTGGCTCAGCGCCAGGCGGGCGAGGCGCTCGCGGGCGATGGCCCAGGAATCGTCGAAAAGCACGGCCTTGTTTGCATCGAAGGAAGGCGTGACGGACTTGAGCCAGCCGGAGCCGAGCTCTGCCTCGACGGCATCGATGACGGTGGTATCAGGTGCCTCGATGAGCTCCGGCTCGGGGCCCAAGCCCAGCTGGGAAAGAACCTGGCGGGCGACAGTCGCCAGTACGCCGTTCTCACCGGTGACGGTCTCGGCGAAGGCATCCAAAGCAGCGGAGTCAACCACGGCACCGCCACCGGCGCCACCGGCGGCTGCGCCCTTGGAGACGGACGCGCCGTGGGTAGCGGCGACGGCCTGGACGGCGGCGTCGATAAGCTCATGCGCCGCGGACTTCGAGGTGGCACTCGCCGGCACGGTGCTCAGCGAGCCGCCGCGCACCGAGTCCTCCTCGCGGGAGCCGAGCAGGATCTCCGCCTCGACGTGGGAAACCCAGGATTCGGGCAGTCCCCAGGTGCCGGTGACGTAGTCCGCCACGGCGGTGGGCTTGAGGCCCGCAGCTCCGAAGAGCTGGCGCAGGCGCGCGCCGACGGCCTCACCCAGCACCGGGCCGAACGCGGAGTAGCCCGGGGCGGCGGTGGCGACCTTCTCGCGCAGCGTAGCCACGTCGGCATCGGCGGCGCCATCGATGGCCGGCACGCCGATTTCCGCGGACATGTCCATGAGCAGCTGGTTGCGGCGCGAGGATACGCCGTTGGTCAGCTCCTCCACGGTGTCGGAGTCCGCGATCTGGTCCACGCGAATCTTGTTCTGGAAGGCGAAGAGCACCATGATTGCCTCAGCCGCGCCAAAGCGCAGCTCGGGGGCGTCGCTCGCAGTTGCGGCGGTAGGTGCAGGAGTCGGTGCAGTCGGCGCTGCCTCAGCCGGAGTCTCGGTTGGTGCTTCGCTCGCCTGCGGTGCCTCTTCGGCGTCGGATTCCGCAGCCGGTGCGGCGGCGGGGGCTTCGGAGACGTCGGCAAGCATGACCTGCTCTTGGTCGCGCTCCACGTTGAGCACGCGGATGGTGCCTTCCGGGATTCCGGCGACGGCTAGCGAGCGGGTGGCCAGGTTGGTCAGCGTCGGGGAAGAAGCCAGGCCGACCTCGATGATCTGATCGACCTTGCCAAAGAGGAGCTCCTGGGTCTCAATCCAGCGCACAGGTGAGGCGAACTGCCAGGACAGCAGCTCAATGAGCAGCAGGCGGGCGAGCTCGTGCTCGGAGAGGTCCTCCACCTTCAGCCCGTCCAACTTGCCGGAGGGCGCCAGCGGGGCCACGGCGTCGACGAAGTCCTGGGTGAGCTCGAAGGGGCGGGCCACCAGGTTCGGGATATAGCGGCCTACCAGGGCGTCCAGATCCAACTCCTGCGGCAGCAGCTCATCGAGCTTCTCCGCGAAGGCCGGAACGCCCTCGCGCAGCACGCGGGAGTGGAAAGGAACGTCGATGCCCGGGACCATGACGGCTGCGCGCGGGGCGATGGCATTGGCCTTGTCCACCAGGGCCTTGAGCCCCTTCTTGGTGCCGGCGACGGAGTACTGCTGGCCGCGGATGTTGTAGTTAACAATCTCCAGGAACTCGCCGGTGGCTGCGGCGACCTCAGCCACCCAGGCGTCGACGTTGTCGGCATCAATGCCGGCCATGTTCGGGCGCAGTGCCGCCATGGCGTACTCGGAGTTGCCCTCCGCATCGCGCGGGACCAGGTTGCCCATGGCGGAGCCGCGGGAGTAGACGATGTCGATGACACCTTCGAGGTCAAAGATATTCGCCAGCGAGGCCAGCGCGGTGTACTCGCCCAGGGAGTGGCCGGCGAAGTAGGAGGTGGGGGCCAAGGCGTCCTCGGCGCGCAGGCGCTCGGTCTGGGCATAGGCCACCACGGCCAGGGCCACCTGCGTGAACTGGGTCAGGTGCAGCACGCCTTGTGGGTGGCGGAAGGTGGTGCCGCGAACGGTGAGCTCCGTTGGGTTCTCATCGATGATCTTCTGGATGCTAAAGCCCAGGTTTTCGCGGGTATGCGCATCCGCGCGGCGCCACGCTTCGCGCGCTGCCGGGGAGGCCTGGCGGTCGCCCTTGCCCATGCCTTCGGCCTGGATGCCCTGGCCGGGGTAGACATACGCCGTGGTCGGCGCGGCGAGCAGCGCCTGGCCGCGGGAGACCACCTCGCCCTCGATGCGGCAGGTGACCTCGAGGGCCTGGTGGATGCCCTTGCGGCCGACGCGTTCGACGGTGACCTCGATGTCATCGCCCAACTGCACCATGCCGTACATGGAGTAGGTCCAGCCCACCACGCGGCCGTGGCGTCCGGCCACTTGCTGCGCGGCGGCCGAGAGCCACATGCCGTGCACCAGTGGTGCCTGCAGGTTGACCAGCTGAGCTGCGTTATAGGAGGTGTGGATCGGGTTATAGTCGCCGGAGACCAGCGCGAAGGGCGTCATGTCCTGCGGGGCGGTGACGGTGGCGCGGTCGACGAAGGAGCGCGGCGTCGGCACCACCTTGGTGGCGGACTTGCCGCCGCCCCACTCCGGTGCCTGGCTCGGCGCGGCGGTGCCGGTGGCGCGGCCGCGGATGGCAAAGCGGTGCATCTGCGTGGCCACGACATCACCGGAAGCGTGGTCCTTGAGCTCGAGCTCAACCGTCACGATGCGCCCGGAAACGGATTCCTCGATGGCGGTGCAGGAGGAGGTGACGTCGATCTGGCGGCCGTCGGCAAGCTGCTCCAGCGGCACGCGCACGTCGATGACGTGGTCCAGGTGCACCGCGTTGAGAAGGCCCTCGATGACCGGGTAGCCGTCCTTCAGGCGGCCGGAGCCGAGTGCGGCATAGATGGCCGGCCAGCAGGGGCCGACAAGCACATCCGGGGTGCCGGCCTTCTCGGCTGCAGCATCGCCACAGGTCACCGCGCTGTGAGCGGAGAGCAGCGAAGCAGGGAAGTGGAAGGAGTAGCCGGACTCGACGGTGGGCATCTCCGTGATCTCATCGCCCTGCTCCGCGGTGGAGCCGACACCGGCCAGCCCCTCCAAGAGGGTGAAGACGGAGTTGGGTAGGCGCTCCTCGGAGACCACCGGGGAGCCACCCGTGGCTACATCTTCCGGCAAGTCCACAGGGACGGTGACCTCGCGGACGTAGAAGGGGCGCTGCTCCTCAGGCAGGTCATCCCAGTAGGAGTCCGCCGTGATGACGATTTCCCAGTTACCCTCGGTATCCTGGCGCAGGTCGAAGGCGTTCTCATCCATCTCATAGGCTGGGTTGGCCATGAGGTGGCCGTGCCACAACAGGGTAGGAGAAGTACGCAGGAACGCGGCCTCATCGGCGGCGGAATTCAGGCGGGAGAAGGCCTTCTGAGGGGTCGAGCCCTGTTCCAGTAGCGCATCCGTGGTGGCCTGTTCGAAGCGGGCAAGCAGGTCCGCCACCGGCTCGTTCTTCTTGGTAATGCCTGCCACGGCTACCGGGCCCGGGATGATGCGCACCTGGTCGGCGGTATAGCGTTCATCCTGGGCCTGCCACAACGTGTCCTTGCCAAACCAGCTCTTGAGGTCGCCATCGATGGCGGGCACCCACGGCATGGGCTTGACGTGCTTGTAGTGCAGCGAAATCCACCAGGCGGCATCGCGCGCGGAGACCTCGGTGGTACGTGCGGCGGGGTATTCGGCCAGCAGCTTAGCGACGGCCCGCGGGGCATCGTGGACGTCCTCAACGCTGGTGAAGAAGGTTTCAATCTGGCCGTGGTCAGCCGGGTTCAGGCGGGCTTCGACGCGGTGGAGGAGATCGAGGAAGCGGTCATCCCAACTGGGATCCACGAACGGGTGGGCCAGCTCCACGAAGCGCTCCAGCCACTCGGCGTAGGTCATGGATTCCACATCGCCGAAGTAGGGTTTGCAGGTCTTGGCCAGGGCATCGATGATCTCCTGGCGGTGCGCCGGGTAGTCCTCGATGCTCAGGGAAGTAATCAGGCGCGAGGCCGCCGCGAAGGAATTATCCAGGTCGTGGATGTCCGCCAGCAGGTGGGACTGGGAGGACGCCACGCCATGCGCTCCGGTTCCGCGGCCGACCCAGCCATCATTGTCCTCTGGGGAAATGCCGGTGGTATTGACCAGCAGGTCCTTCACCGAATCGGTGGCCTTAGCTTCCTTGGTGGCCATGGCGACGGTGCCGATGAAGACGGCGTCGACAGGCATAGCGGGCAGGCCGTGCTTTATCGCCCACTCGCCGGTGAGGTAGGAGGTGGCGCGGTCCGGAGAGGCGATGCCGCCGCCGACTGCCAGGTAGACGTTGGGGTGCTGGCGGATTTCGGCGTAGGTATCCAGCAGCATGTCATCCAGGTTGACCCAGGAGTGGTGGCCGCCGGCGTGGCCGTCCTCGACCTGCATGATGATGCGGTCCTCCGGGTAGGCCGTGGCGATGGCCAGCACATCCCGGATCTGCTTTGCGGTACCGGGCTTGAAGGAGATGAAAGGGAAACCGTCGGCGTGGAGGCGGTCCAGCAGCTCGCCGGCTTCCTCTACCTCCGGAATACCGGCGGAGATGCACACGCCGTTGAAAGCCGCACCGGCCGCGCGGGCCTTGGGCACGATGCGCGCCTGGCCGAAGTGCAGGTTCCACAGGAAGCGGTCGAAGAACATGGTGTTGAACTGTGCCGTGCGTCCGGGGCGCAGGTGCTTTTCCATGGTGGCCAGGTGCGAGCGGAAGACCTCATCGGAGTACATGCCGCCGCCGGCCATCTCCGTCCAGTGTCCGGCGTTGGCCGCCGCGGCCACGATCTCTCCATCAGCAGACGTCGGCGTCATGCCGCCCAGCATGATGGGGGAGAGGCCCGTGAGGTCGGAGAAGCGGGTCTGGGTATAGGTGCGCCCGTTCGGGAGCTCGATGGTGCGCGGGGCGAAGTCGGCGTAGTTCAGAGCCTTGGGCAGTTCAGTGCCTGGTGTGGCCAGCGCATTGACCTCCTGCGGGGTGGCGGCCGAGATCACCGTGACACCCGTTCCCTCCACGACGCGGCGGGTGAGGGTGGTCAGCGCGCGGTCCAGGACAATGAGGTGCTCGGAGTTGAGTGCGGCCAGCGTGGCCGGCCAATCATGTTCGTTGACCAGGATGGCCTCGGCCTGCGCGCGGGCCTCATCCACGTCGAGGCCGCACTTCTGAGCCAGCGCCACGGTGCGCTCGGCCGCCATGGCCAGCACCGGGTTGTGGAAGGGAAGGGCCACGGGCAGCTCATCGAAACGAGGGCTGAGCTCATCGCCGCCGATGGTGCGCTTCTCCAGCTCGGCGTTGAAGCCCTTGACGGCCTCCTCGATGGCGGTGCGGGTGGCGGCCAGGTCCTCCGGGCTGCCGGAAAGTGCGAAGTGGCGGCGGCCGTTGACCACGGCGATGGCGGCGGTGCCGTGCAGATGCTCAGTGACGAAGCCGCGCTCCAGGCCACGGACAGACAGCATCTGGGAGCGCGGATCGGAGCCATTGACCGCACTGGCAGCGGTCCCCATCAGGATGGCCAGGGCGAGGGCGTGCGCCGGCTTGTCGACGGCCAACGCGCCCAAGCTTCCCTGCGAATGCCCAGCGCGCTCATCGATGTCGACGCCTAGGTCACGCAGCTGCTCGATGGCGGCAATCTGGCCCAGGACGATGCCCGGGATGGATACCGCAGGCAGCGAGTCGAGGGTAGTGGACTCGGTGGAACCAGCGATGAGCTGCTCGAGGCGCTCCAGCGCGCCGGGGCAGGTGGAGGCGATGGTGCGTGCGGCGGGGCCGGTGAGGCTGCGGGCTTGGGCGAGGGCCTCACGTAGGGATTCGGCAGTGGCGGCAGTCTGCGCGGCGGTGGCGATGAAACCTTGCCAATCGGAGCCTTGTCCGGCGAAAAGCACGGCCGGGCGGGGCATGGAATGCAGCATAGTTACAGGCATCTTTCCTCTTTTGAGCTGATGGGGAACGGTGTGATGAAGAGCTGCGGGCAGACTTAGTTAGCCCTACAGAACAATCATGATGAGCCACCGTAGTCGAAGCCCTTGCGCATAGGTGTCTCCCGCGCGGAAAATGTGAGGTTTTTCTCACGTTTGGGTTGTGGGGGTACTCGCCGCGTCTCCGCCGCGCGAAGTTGCGCAACCTTTTGTATTCTTGGCCTCACTGCAGCGGCTCGGGGAGGAGCAGGGGTGGCTCAGCATCGGTTCGCGCAGCATGAAAGAAAAGAAAAACAAGGGGGGACTATGTCTCAATCAGCAACCGAGAAAACAAACAAGACACCAGCTCGGCTCAGCAAAAGCCGAGTAATCAAAACTATGACCAAGCTGGCCGGAAAGCTGGAGGAAGATTCCTCCACCGGCTTGCCCACCATCAGAATTGCCGGCGGGCTCTTAAGCATCGACGTCAACGAGGACAAGGGCGGCCTCTGTGTCTTCGGGTATTGGGGCGGTGCAGTGCGGTTCAACCCGGACCGGCAGCCTTTGCGCATGGAGGTCAATGATCTCAACGGCGGTGGACTCTCTGGCAACCTCGTTGCCGAGCCCTGCGGAAGCTCCACTATGCATACCCACCTGCTGGTCCTCGCGCCGCCTTATCTGCCGTCGACGGCCACGAATGCCCAGCTCAAGAGCATTATCGCGGGCTATGCGGCCGAAATGTCGGCGGTCTTCGCGCGCCTGGATGAGCAGTTTCCGGAAGAGCCCTCCAAGCCACGGAAGGGGTCTGGGCTTAAGCCGGTATCGCCCCACTATTTCAGCGAGGCCTATGGGGTTTCAGCGGTGGGGATGTGGCGAGTGTACGAGCGCGCCACGCGCCTGGCAATGATCGGCACGCCCGTTCACGTGGTGGACCACCGGAATGGGGTCGTGAGCATCCTCATCAATGAACACGCGATCACTATTGAATCCGCTCGTGATGGCTCCGGGGATATTGAACTCCGCCTCGTCACGCCCTCCGGCCGCTGTGCGTGCGACCTTGATGCGCTCGTGCGCTGGGCTGAGTTTATGAACGATGATCAGTACGCCTACTCAGCGCGCATCGAGGCGGTGAACCTCGACGGCGCCGAAGAGCAGGACCTCGTGCTGGTGACCACGGCCCGTATTCCCACGAAGTGGGGCTACACCGACGAGCAGCTAGATTGTCAGCTCAGCACGTTGGTGAGCCAGCTTGTCGGAGCAGGTGAGGCCTTCTACCGAACCTTCAATCCCACGCGCGTGATGCGCTATATCGACCGGGCTGCCTAGGCCGGTGCTTGTTCTCCGAGCAGCTTCAAAAGGTCCTTCTGCACCTCGCGGCGGCGGACCTTCCCCAGCTGGTCGGAGGCCAGGTGCTCGAAGTGGTAGAAGGTGCGCGGCACCTTGTAGCGGGTCAGGCGCTCGCGGCAGTAGTCCTTGAGACCCTCCGGGTCGAGCACCGCGCCGTCCTCCAGGATGATGCAGGCCACGACGTCCTCGGATCCATCCGCACGCGGACGGCCAACGACAGCCACGTTGGTGACGTCTGGGTGCTGGCGGATCACGTCTTCCACCTCGGCCGGGTAAATATTAAAGCCGCCGGTAATGATCATTTCCTTGATGCGGGAGACGATCTTGATGAAGCCATCGGACTCCATAACTGCCATGTCGCCCGTGCGGTACCAGCCGTCGTGGAAAGCCTGCTCGGTGGCTTCCGGCATGTTGAAGTAGCCCTTGAATACCTGCGGTCCGCGCACGAGGAGCTCGCCCGCGGTGCCATCCGGCTGGGTTTCATCGAGGTTGTTTGGGTTGCCGATGCGCACCTCGGTATCCGGGAAGGGGATGCCGATATAGCCGGGGCGGCGGTTCTTGTTGAGCGGGTTCGCGGCCACGATCGGCGAGGTTTCCGTGAGCCCGTAGCCTTCTACGAGCAGGCCGCCGGTGACCGTTTCCCATTCCTCAACGATCTCCGCCGGTAGTGCCGCTGCGCCCGACAGGCTGTTCTCGATGCCGTGCAGATCGATGCCCCGTTCCTGGGCCGCTTCCATGACCTTGGCGTAGATCGTGGGCACGCCCGGCATCCAAGTAGGGCGGCGCTTCTTCATGATCTCGAGAAGAAGCGGCACCTTGGGAGCTGGGGTGAGCACGAGTTCGCCACCAATGTGCACGCCGAGGGCGGCGATGAGGGTGAGTCCATAGACGTGGAAGAGGGGGAGGGTGGCGAGCATGCGCTCGGGCTTCTTGCCCAATTCGGGCACCCACGCTTCCGCCATCTTCATGTTGCAATACAGGTTGGAGTGGGTCAGCTCCGCACCTTTGGGCCTGCCGGTGGTTCCGGAGGTGTACAGGATCAGCGCGGTGTCCTCCCGGCTGACCTTGGCATCTTCCAGCTTCTGGCCCTGCCCGCCGATGGCGCGCCCCGTGAGCACGTTCCACGGCACGGTATTGGGAGCGGCAACTGAGAGCTCCGCGCGCTTGTCCTTGATGAAGGGAAGCGGCAAGCGTAACAGCAGCTGCTTGCGGCGCGGCATGGCCTCGATCATGTTGACCGTAACAATCGTTTCGAGTGGCGTAGAATCGCGAAGCTTCTCAAAGGTGGGGCTCGCCTTATCCCAGACCACGGCCACGCGGGTGGCGTGATCCTGGAAGAGGGGCTCGAGCTCAGCCGCGGTGTAGAGCGGGTTGTGCTCCACGACGGTCGCCCCCAGTTTCAGGATGGCGTAGAACACCGCCACGTGTTGGGGGCAGTTGGGCAGTGCTACGGCGACGCGATCACCAGGACGGATGCCAAAGGCCTTGAGGCCCGCTGCGGCGGCGCGCACGTGGGTATCGAGTTCGCGGTAGGTCATCTGGTGACCGAAGAACCACGTCGCCGGCCTGTCGCCGAATTCCTCCACGGTCTCTCGGTAGGAGTCCAAAAGCGTTTCGGTGCCGTAGTCCAGATTAGGTTTAGTCCACTCAGGGTAGTACTGGAGCCAGGCTTTCGTCTCAAAGGCGGAAGAGGCCTGAGCAGGGGCTTCGGTCATGTTCGCGAACTCCTTAGGTGGTCAAACTTGTTATGTGTGAAACAGTATAACTAATTTGTGACGGAAGTCTCGCAAATCTTTGCAAAGTTGCTTGCAGTAACGAAATCTTTTCGGGATAAATTAATAGCCCCGGTGATGTGCGTTTATCACGCAGGGATCGGTTCCGGGGCTATGGAGTGCTACTTCTCCGCTTTGAGGCGCTCGAGCAGATCCGCCTGAACCTCGCGGCGGCGAATCTTTCCCAGCTGGTCGGTGGCCAGCTTCTCAAAGTGGTAGAAGGTGCGCGGCACCTTGTAGCGGGTCAAGCGCTCGCGGCAGTAGTCCTTGAGGCCCTCGGGGTCGAGCGCGGCGCCGTCGTTCAGCACGATGCAGGCCACGACGTCTTCCGAGCCGTCCGAACGCGGGCGGCCCACCACGGCTGCCTCCGCCACGTCTGGGTGATCCAGCAGTGTTTCCTCAACCTCACCGGGGTAGACGTTGAATCCGCCGGTGATGATGATTTCCTTGATGCGGCTGACCAGGCGGATGAATCCATCTTCCTCCATCACGCCCATATCACCCGTACGGAACCAGCCATTGTGGAAGGCATTCTCTGTGGCTTCCTCATCGCCGAAGTAGCCCTTAAAGATCTGCGGGCCACGGGCCAGCACCTCACCTTCTTCGCCATCCGGCATGGTCTCATCAAGGTTGTCCGGGTTGGCAATGCGAATCTCGGTATCCGGGAAGGGGATGCCCACGTAGCCGGGGCGGCGGGCGTCACTCATCGGGTTACCCACGATGATGGGCGAACACTCCGTCAGGCCATAGCCCTCCACGAGCATGCCGCCGGTGTACTTCTCCCACTTCTCCACGGTATTGACCGGCAGGGTCGACGCTCCGGAGAAGGCCGCGCGCACGCCGTCCAGGGAGACGTCATCTTCTTCCGCCTTCGCCACGATGCGCTCGTACAGGGTTGGCACGCCCGGCACCCAGGTCGGGGTGTGCTTCTTCATGAGATCCATGATGAGCGGCATCTGCGGGCTCGGCAGCAGAACCAATTCGCTGGCGATGAGCGGCGCCAAGGTGGCGTTCATGGTCAGGCCGTAGGCGTGGAAGAAAGGGAGCGCAGCGAGCATGCGCTCCGGGGAATCGCCCAGGCCTGGGACCCAGTGCTTGCCCATGAGCAGGTTGGAGAAAAGGTTGCCGTGGGTCAGCTCCGCGCCCTTGGGGCTGCCGGTGGTGCCGGAGGTGTACAGGATGAGCGCGGTGGTGTCCTTGGTGACGTCCTCCGGGGTGAGGACGTCAGAACCATCGCCGCCAATGGCGTTGCCAACGAGGGACTCCCACGGCACCGTGTTCGGTGCCGGGGCGGTGAGCTGATCGCGCTTGGACTTCAGTGGCGGGATAGGCAGGCGCAGGGCCAAGCGCTGCGGAGTCGGCATCGCGTTGATCATGTTGATGGAGACGACGGTCTCCAGGGAGGTCGTCGGGCGCAGCTTCTCCAAGGTGGAGGCCGTCTTATCCCAGGAAATGGCGATGCGTGCGCCGTGGTTCTGGAACAGGCCCTCCAGCTCGTGGGCAGTGTAGAGAGGGTTGTGTAAAACCGCGATGGCGCCCAGCTTGAGCACGGCCCAGAAGGAGGCGATGAACTGCGGGCAGTTGGGGGCGACGATGGCTACGCGGTCCCCCGGGCGCACTCCGAAGGCGCGCAGGCCGGCGGCGGCGCGGCGGACCTGCTTGTCCAGCTCGGCGTAGGTTTGTGTGCGGCCGAAGAAGTAGGTTGCCGGCTTGTCGGGGTGGAGCGCGAGGTTGTTGTCGTAAACGTCGAGAAGCGTGGTGTCCCCGTATTCCAGGCTGTGTGGTGTCCACTCTGGGTAGTACTGGAGCCACGCCTTGGACTCGTATGCCGACATCGATTCACCTTTCGGTCGCGTAGGTTAAGGTACGGGCCAGTATAACGCGGGTCGTTTCGGGATACACTGGGAAATTATGCGCATCGCGATGATTTCCATGCATACCTCGCCCCTTGAGCAGCCCGGTTCCGGGGATGCGGGCGGCATGAACGTCTACGTTCTCAATACTGCTCGCCAGCTCGCACGCCGCGGCGTGGAGGTCGATATTTTTACCCGCGCCACGCGCCCCAGCCAGGGTGAGGTGGTGGGCGTCGAGGAGCGCCTGCGCGTCATCAACATTGTGGCGGGGCCCTATGAGGGCTTGAGCAAGGAAGAGCTGCCCACCCAGTTGGCTGCGTTTACGGGCGGGATCTATAACTTCGCGCGCTGTTTTGAGGTGGACTATGACGTCATCCACTCTCACTATTGGCTCTCCGGTCAGGTGGGCTGGTTATTGCGTGATCTGTGGGACATTCCCCTCGTCCACACCGCGCACACGCTGGCCGCGGTGAAGAACGTGCACCGCACGCTCGATGACACCCCAGAGACTGAGGCGCGCCGCATCTGTGAGCAGCAGCTGGTGGATAACGCTGACATCCTGGTGGTTAATACAGCCCAGGAGACCCGCGATCTGATCGAGCACTACGATGCATCGCCGGACAATATCGTTGTGGTCTCCCCGGGTGCGGACACGGAGCTCTATACCCCGGGCACCGACCGCATGACGGAGCGTGCGCGCCGCCAGCTGGGCATCCCGCTGCACACCAAGGTGGTGGCGTTCGTGGGCCGCCTGCAAAAATTCAAGGGCCCTGACGTGCTCATTCGCGCTACGGCGGAGCTGATGGAGCGCGATCCGGATCGCCGCCTGCGCGTGGTCATCTGTGGTGGCGCCTCGGGGGCGAATTCCTCGCCGGATACCTACCACAATCTGGCCCGCGAGCTGGGGGTGGAGCGCGTCGTGCGTTTCCTCAGCCCGCGCCCGCCGCAGGAGCTCGTGGCCATCTATCAGGCCGCGGATATTGTTGCGGTCCCCAGTTATAACGAGTCCTTTGGGCTGGTGGCCATGGAGGCCCAGGCTTCTGGAACACCCGTCGTGGCGGCGGCCGTCGGAGGCTTGCCCATCGCCGTTGCGGACGGCGATACTGGCCTGCTCGTCCACACGCATTCGGCGCAGGACTGGGCGGATGCGCTGGAGCAGTTGCTTGACGACGACCCCCGCCGCATCGCCATGGGCGAAGCCGCCGTCGATCACGCCCAGCAGTTTAGTTGGGCGGCGGCTGCCGCCCAGTTGGAGAACATCTACGCCGACGCGATGAGTATTGAGATTCCGGACTGTCACGCGCGCCGGGCAATCGGATATTAATCCCACATAAGCGGGCATAAACCCACAGTTAGGGGTGATGTGCCCGGGTTCACAGGCAAGCGGCCAAAAAACGTGGCATGCTGGTGTTTATGAGTAACGGAAAGCTGATTCTACTTCGACACGGACAGTCCGAATGGAACGAGTCCAACCAGTTCACCGGTTGGGTTGATGTCAACCTCACCGCCAAGGGTGAGGGTGAGGCCAAGCGTGGCGGCGAGCTGCTCAAGGAACAGGGCATTCTGCCGACTGTCGTGTATACCTCCCTCCTGCGCCGCGCCATCCGCACGGCCAACATTGCGCTTAATGCCGCAGACCGCCACTGGATTCCGGTCGTGCGCGATTGGCGCCTGAACGAGCGCCACTACGGCGCACTGCAGGGCCTCAACAAGGCCGAGACCAAGGACAAGTATGGCGAGGAACAGTTCATGGCATGGCGCCGCTCCTACGGCACCCCGCCGCCGGAGCTGGAGGACGGCGCCGAGTACTCCCAGGCCGGTGACCCGCGCTACGCCAACCTGGATCAGGTTCCGCGTACGGAGTGCCTGAAGGATGTCGTCGAGCGCTTCGTTCCTTACTTCGAGGAGGAGATCCTCCCGCGCGCCAAGAAGGGTGAGACCGTTCTCATCGCCGCACACGGCAACTCCCTGCGCGCGCTGGTCAAGCACCTGGATCAGATCTCCGATGAGGAGATCGCCGGCCTCAATATCCCGACGGGCATCCCGCTGGTCTACGAGATCGCTGAAGACGGTTCCGTGGTGAACCCGGGTGGCACCTACCTGGATCCGGAGGCTGCCGCTGCCGGTGCCGCCGCCGTGGCCGCGCAGGGTGGCAAGAAGTAGCCGAAAACCGCTACGTGCTGCGCACGATCCCCAAGGAGCCTATACTCCTTGGGGATTCTTTGTAGGGGCGTGAATGATTGTGGAACTGGTACTAGCTTTCCTGGCCGGCGTGGTGGCCTGCGGCCTGGCCATACCGGTGATTACCCGGGTCCGCGAGCGCCTGGTACGCCGCCGCGTCCGTGATGCGGATGCGAACCAGGTCACCAGCGTTAGCCAGGTCTTGCACCTCGCCGTGTCCGGCTCTCCAGCCGGGATGGCCGTGCTCTCGCGCTCCAAAGAGATCATCTTTTCTAACCCTGCCTCCCATGAGATGTCGATGGTGCACGACCGGGCGGTGAACCCCGATCTGTGGAAAGTTGCGCAGGAGGTTTTCGAGGATAAAGAGACCCGAACGCTGGACCTTTCTATCCCGAAGCGGCGCACCGGAAATCGCGTGATTCAGGTGCGTGCGGTGGTCCAGCCGCTGACGCTGAACGACGATCGCTTCGTCATCGTCTACGGCACCGATGAGTCCGAGTCGGTGCGCATGGAATCCGCCCGCCGTGACTTCGTGGCCAACGTGTCCCACGAGTTGAAAACCCCGGTGGGTGGCATCGCGCTGCTGGCTGAGGCCCTCCTTGAGGACACCGGGAATCCCGAGCACGTCGAGTATTTCGGCAGCAAGGTGCAGAAGGAAGCGGCGCGTATGGCCGACATGGTCAGCGAGCTCATCTCCTTGTCTAAACTGCAGGGCGCGGAGGCGCTCCCGGAAATGGAGCCGCTCGATCTCGATGAGATCATCGATGAGGCCATTACCCGCAACCAGCTTGCCGCCGATTCCCACCACAATCAGCTCACCCGCGGTGATTCCGAGGGGGTCCAGGTCATGGGGGACAAGTCCCTCTTGGTCACGGCGATTTCCAACCTCATCTCAAATGCCATCCACTATTCGCCGGATGAGATGCCGGTGTCGGTCACGCAGAAGGTTGTCGGCGGAAAGGTCGTCCACATCCGCGTCACCGACCGTGGCATCGGCATTGCCCCGGAAGACCAGAAGCGGGTCTTTGAGCGCTTCTTCCGCGTGGATAAGGCGCGGTCCCGGCAGACCGGTGGAACCGGCCTTGGTCTGGCCATTGTGAAGCATGTCGTGGCTAATCACGGTGGCAATATCAAACTGTGGTCACGCCCCGGAACTGGCTCGACGTTCACAATCGAGCTCCCTATCTACGCGGAAGAAAAGCCAGCAGATAATCTTATTCATCGGGATAATATAGAAGACGGGGCCGTCAGCTCCGCCGCCCCTGGTTTACAGCGCGCCGTGGCGCGCGTAGCCGCTCGTCGAAAGGATAAAGCGCAATGACCACCATCCTCATCGTTGAAGATGAAGAGTCGCTGGCCGATCCCCTCGCCTTCCTCCTCCGAAAGGAGGGATTCGACGTTCTCCTCGCCCCGGACGGGCCCAGCGCGCTAGAACAGTTCGCAGCGAACCACGTGGACATCGTCTTGCTGGACCTCATGCTGCCGGGCATGTCCGGAACGGACGTGTGCAAGCAATTGCGCGCGACATCCTCCGTGCCGGTGATCATGGTGACCGCGCGTGACTCTGAAATTGACAAGGTCGTGGGGCTCGAGCTGGGCGCAGATGATTACGTAACCAAGCCCTATTCCTCTCGCGAACTCATCGCCCGCATCCGCGCGGTGCTGCGCCGCGGTAACGATGCCTCTTCCGATCACGGTGAGGAGGAGCCCGACGAGCAGATTCTGGAAGGCGGCCGCGTGCGCATGGACGTGGAGCGCCACACCGTGCTTGTCGCCGGCGAGCCGGTTTCCATGCCGCTCAAGGAGTTTGATCTCCTCGAGTACCTGCTGCGCAACTCTGGGCGCGTGCTGACCCGCGGTCAGCTCATCGACCGTATTTGGGGCGCGGACTACGTGGGTGACACAAAGACTCTCGACGTCCACGTCAAGCGCCTCCGCTCCAAGATCGAGGCCGAGCCTTCCCACCCGCAGCAGCTCGTGACGGTGCGCGGCCTGGGATACAAGTTCGAGGCTTAAGCGCCAGGGTCCGCTGGGTGCCGCGGGAACTCGACTCCGGAGCGCGCCCGGGCCTCGCAGTGCTTGGCCAGGATTTCGTAGCACTCCTCGCCGAGTAGCGCGATCAGCTCGGTCTTCTGCGACTTCCACAGCGGTTCTTCCGCGGTGTGGCACGAGGGATCGGCCGAGCAATACCAATCGAAGTCCTCGCCGCCGTTGCCCCATCCGCGGCGGTCGTACTCACCGATGGTGGTGCGTAGGATTTCCTCCCCGTCGGGGCGCTCCTCATAGTCTTCGTGCCGGCGAATCGGCAGCTGCCAGCACACTTCGGGCTTGACCACGGTGAGCTCTTCCCCCGCGTCGAGCGCCCACTGATGGATAGCGCAACCCGCGCCCGTGGGCCAGCCGGCGCGGTTGGCGAAGATGCAGGCGCCGGCGACAAGCGGCGTCTTCAGCGCCGGTTCCGGCTCGCCATCATCGCCGTCGAGTTCATCCCACTCCAGCCACGGTTCCAGCTCCTCGGGTTCACCGTGCTTCAGGAACTCATCTACCCCCTCTGGGCGGTGCTGCCAGAAACGTGCGGGCATGCGGGCGACGGCGTCGCGAAGCTGCTCTCGATCCGTTTCATCGGCCATGTATGCGCCGTGCACGCAGCAGCCGACGTCGGGCTGTTGCTTATCGATGCCGTGGCACTTCTCCGTCCCAAACTGGCAGGCATAGTGCGATTCGAGCCAGGTCAGGTCGATGGAAAAGACGTGGAGTGGATCGTGCGGATCCGTAAATTCGAACCACTCTCTGGGGAAGTCGGGGGCCTTTTCGCGGCCGGCGATAATGGAAGCCGCCGCGGGGGAGGAGGCCGGAAAACCCAGGTAAACTTCTTTTGATTTCGGGCGATTCACACCTACCCACGGTAGACCTACTACTGTAGAGGCGTGCGATTAGGTGTATTAGACGTCGGAAGTAATACCGTCCACCTCGTTGCGGTCGATGCCGCAACCGGTGGGCGGCCTTCGCCGATGAGCGATTGGAAAACCCCGCTGCGTCTGGTGGAACAGCTAGACAAAGACGGCAACATCCATGAGAAGGGCATGAAGAAGCTCATCTCCGCCGTGGGGGAAGCCGCTGAGTTGGGCAACAAGCTGGGCTGTGACGAGTTCATTGCCTTTGCTACTTCTGCCGTGCGCTCGGCCACTAATTCGGCCAAGGTTCTCGACGAAGTTGAGAAACAAACCGGCGTCCGCCTCGAGATCTTGTCGGGCGAGGAGGAAGCTCGGTTGACCTTCCTAGCCGCTCGCCGTTGGTATGGCTGGTCCGCTGGCCGCATTACCAACCTCGACATCGGTGGTGGCTCGCTGGAGCTGTCCACCGGTACCGACGAGCATCCGGAAATGGCTTTCTCCCTCGATTTGGGAGCGGGCCGTCTGACTCACAACTGGTTCGATACCGACCCGCCAGAAAAATCCAAGGTGAACCTGCTGCGGGATTACATCGATGCGGAACTGGCCGGCGTCGCCGATAAAATGCGCGCGCTGGGCCCTGCCGGGTTGGCCGTGGGTACCTCGAAAACCTTCCGCACGCTGGCTCGATTGACCGGTGCTGCACCGTCTTCGGCGGGCCCCTATGTGAAACGCACGCTCACTGCGCCGGGCCTGCGTCAGCTGATTTCCTTCATTTCCCGTATGACTGCAGCTGACAGGGCGGACCTTGAGGGTGTAAGTTCTACCCGATCGCATCAGATCGTCGCCGGCGCTTTAGTGGCGGAGGCGAGCATGCGTGCCCTGGGAATCGAAAAGTTGGAGATCTGCCCCTGGGCTCTCCGAGAAGGTGTCATTTTGCGCCGTACCGATAAGGGACTGGAATAGGAAAGAAACGTGGCTGACAAGAAACAGTTGACAGTTGCGGAGCTGCTGGCCCGTAACGCGAAGGACCGATCTGGCGAGGAGAAGAGCTCGCGCCGCCATCGCCGGAGCCTTGACGAAGGCGGCATCTCGGTTGCGGAGCTGACCGGCAATCTCGAAAAGGTCAAGGCAACTCCGGCGGAGGCTAAGCACTCGAGTGTCTCCATCGATGAGCCGGCCCCGGTTATTCCTGCGCCGAAGAAGGAGAAGAAGGAGAAGCCTCAGCAAGAGACACCTCAGCAGGAGGCCCCGCAGAAGGACGCTGATAAGTCTCACTCCGCCGCCCCTGCGGAGAAGCCAACCGAATCTGAGTCCAAGCCTTCCCAGCCCTCTGACGAGGACACGCGCGTAATCCAGAAGGTCAAGGACGAGCCCAAGAAGGCTGAAGACAAGGCCCAGTCAAAGGTCGAGTCAAAGGCTGAGCTGAAGACCGAGGAAAAGGTTGAGCCAAAGGCCAACGACAAAGTCGATGACAAGGCCGAGGATGACACCTTTACCACGGGTGAACTCGAGGCAGTCGACCATGATGTTGAAGAGTACGACGAGGACTATGACGAGGAGGACGAGGGCAAGCTCAACCCCTTCGCCGTCGTCCTGCTCGCCCTCGTGGGCATCGTGCTCGGCGCCATCGTGTTCAAGGGCTTTGAGATTCTCTGGGACCGCTTTGACCGCTTGGTCGTCGTGGTACTCGGTGTTGTTGTCACCGGCGTCATCGTCGGAATCGTCCACGCACTCCGCACGAGCCGCGACGGTTTGTCCATGTTCCTCGCAGCCGTGGCCGGTCTCGTGCTGACCTTTGGCCCGCTGCTCGTGGTGATGTAAGCACCAGCCCAAAAGGCATCTTCTCAAAGGCATCTGCCAGAAGGTATCTTTGCCCCTGAAAACGCCATCTATCCTGCTGTAAATGGCATCTTCAGGGCAGAAAACGCCTTCTGGCAGATGCCTTTTGCATGTGTGAGGATAGCGTGCGAGCAGCCCTGTTGATTGGTGGCCGCGTCCTGGCCTTTCTGGCACCCTGGAAAGCATGACAAAAATTGCAGTACTTGGTGGAGGACAAATCGGCGAAGCCCTCGTTTCTGGGCTGGTGCATGCGGGCTATGATGCCGCGGACATCGTGGTGACCAACCGCCGCACTGAGCGCGGCGAGGAGCTGAAGAGCGCGTACGGCGTCAGCGTCACGAGCGTTAACCCCGCGGCTATCGACGGCGCCGACTACATCTTCGCCTGCGTGAAGCCTTATGCCATCGTGGAGCTTCTTGAGGGCCTCGACATCCCACAGACGGCCGTGGTTGTGTCCATGGCAGCCGGCTTAACTCTCGAGACCCTGGAGAAGGCCGCTGGGGAGGGCGTGCCGGTCGTCCGCGTCATGCCGAACACCCCCATGTTGGTGGGCAAGGGTATGTGCACCTGCGCGGGCGGCACCCACGTGACGGAGGAGCATCTCGACGGCGTGGTCAAGCTCCTGGAGGCTGTCGGCGAGGTTGCTGTCATTGAGGAGAAGCACATCGATGCTGCTACCGCTCTAGCCGGCTCCGCGCCCGCCTACTACTTCCTAGTCACGGAGGCGCTGATCGACGCCGGCGTGCAGCTCGGCCTCACCCGCGATGTTGCCGAGAAGCTAGCCACCCGCACCGCACAAGGCGCCGGAACGATGCTGGCTGAATCCGGCAAGGATCCGGTTGCTTTGCGCGCAGGGGTGACCTCCCCGGGGGGAACCACTGCCGCCGCTCTTCGCGAGCTCGAGGAGTCTGGCCTGCGGGGTGCGTTCTTCCGAGCCGCTGAAGCCTGCACCCAGCGTGCGCAGGAACTTGCCTAAAACTTCCCGTCGCCCTGGGAGCCCTGTGGCACGTGTTGCCACACGGGCTTGAAGGGCAGCAGCGGTGCGAAAGAGGAAAAAATTAGCTCTTGGGTCGCATTAGTCACAGGTTTCACGCTAAGCTGGCAGGAGCGCGTGCGTGATAGTCCTGTGGGAGGGGAAGCCTACAGCGCGTCACGTGCTGAAGGGTTAAATAAACTATGACGAATGAAGATAAGGGAACTTTCCTGACCATCGCCGAAGTTGCGGAGATCATGCGTGTCTCCAAGATGACGGTCTACAGGTTGGTTCATGCAGGTGACATGCCGGCCGTGCGCGTGGGACGCTCGTTCCGCGTTCACGAATCCGCCGTCAAGGAATACCTTGAGGCTTCCGTATACGGAGCCTAGCGTTCACCTCTTTCTGGCAGCGCCCACCACTGCGGACCCCTCGCGGTCCACGGCGGTGGGCGCTGCCCTTAGTTTTGGTGCTGGGCAGGCCGCTAGGTAAGATAGTGAACATTCGTTTCGGCACTGGCATGCCTGCGTCTCCCTGTTTCGCGGGGACCGCCTCGAGTGCACCGTGGGTGGTTTTGTTCCAGGCGTTGCCGGCCGGGTTACGTACGTACTGATACCGAAAGTGAGGAAACCTGCTATGGGTTCTGTCATCAAGAAGCGCCGCAAGCGCATGTCCAAGAAGAAGCACCGCAAGATGCTGCGCCGCACCCGCGTTCAGCGTCGTAAGCTGGGCAAGTAAAGCTTCGCCTGCAACTCCCCGCATGGTCCTTTTTAGGATCGTGGCGGGGAGTTTCTGCTATCTATTCTCCTTTCTATCCGTCATTTCAGACGACCTCTCCGTCGTTTCACACGACGTCGTTTTAGACGACGGAGCCGCTTAGAACGGAATGTCTTCCTGCGGTGCGCTTGGAGTGTGGGGTTCCTTGGCAGCGGCCTGCGCTTCCTTAGCTTCCTGCTGGACAGCTTCCTCTTGGGCGCGCTCGCGGGTGGCCGTGATTTTCTGGGCTACCGTCTGTGCCCAACGCTTCGCTTTCTTTGCCAGCGGGCCGGTCGGCTCCGTCGTTGCCCACGTCCCATCCTCGTAGAGCCACACCATATCCCCGGTGTGTGGGTCCATGATGTAGTGCGCGCGCCCATCAGTCTTCATATTGTGATGGTGTTGGCACAGGCTGGCCAGGTGGCGCGGGTGCGTGGCGCCGCCGTCGGCATAGTTGATGCGGTGGTCCATCTGGCATAGGTAGGCGGGCCGGTTGCAGCCCGGTGCGCGGCAGGTGCCATCGCGGCCTTCCACATATTTGCGGATGAGCTCTGAAGCTATGTAGCTGGCTGATTCCGGCGGCTGGGAGGACAGGTCGCGCGTGCGTGTGGCGGGCATGTCCTGCGATGTCCATCCGTACCCTTGGATGAAGGTGGGAGCGTTGTCGATATCACTGGCTTGGTAGGTGTGCAGAATGATGGTCGCGGGCGGAGAGATGCTGCCGGCGATGAGCTTCTTTAGGGCATCAGCCTGCGAGAGCCCGTTCTCCTTCGCTGCCTGTTTGATGTAGCCATCCAGAATCATCCCCGTGGCACTGTCCGTATTGAGCTCAAGGATGCCGCGCTTGCCAGTATCGGTAAAAGTATAAGAGTCCTTCTTCGGCGAATCGCGGAAGGTAAAAGCTTTATTGATGCTCTTGCAAATATCGCGCACCTTGCGCCCAATCTGCGCCGGTGTAGGGAAGACCTGATTCGGGGAGGTGGGGGTGAAGTAATCGACCAGGGCATCGTCGATAAGCGCGAGCGTTTCCGGAGGTAGCTTGCCGAGCTTCGTCAGGGTGCGGTCGATGGTGATGAGTGCCTTCATGTCCAACAGAAACTGACTGTCCTGCAGGGCCTTGACCTGCGGTAGCTCCGTGAGGCGGTGCACGGCCAGGCAGCATTCACTCACGGTGTAGTCACCGACGCCAAGCTTGGCGACGAGCCTCTGGCACGCAACATCAAAATCCTCATCGAGCTCTGGCATGGCAGCTACCCAAGAGCGATAGTCCGCGCGGCGGGCGGCGCTGCGCTCCACGGCGAGGGCGCAGTCAGGGTTCATATGGGAAAAGTAGGCGGTTTGAGTGGCGGTGTTCACGGTGTCCCCCAGGTTTATGGTGTCGCTTGTATGTTCTACGCGCACTATAAAACACGCCCCGGACATCTACTATGACCTGGGGAATGTAGGTATTTCCTCGAGGTATTTGAGACATACAAGCGCCCTCTTTGCATCAGTGGGGAGTATTGTCTTCCGGCCCCACAGGCGTCCGCTGCGTACGTATGATGGCGAACTATGTTGCCTAGACTCTTGACCCTTGACAACCTGGTTATCTCACAGACAAAGTCCTTCATGCAGGATCAGTTCCTGATCGCCGATGAACAAGGCGTGCCCGTGGGCACCATCGTGCAGTCGTCGAGCATGAAGGACATGTTCTTCAATGCCTCCCGCAGCCTCGAGGTTGCCTTCACGGATGAGCAGGGCAATCCGCAGCAACCGCTCATGGTGATCAAGGATCCGCCGAACTTCGTGCGGGATACATATGAGGTGTATTTGCCGGGCGTCGAGAAGCCCATGGCAGTGGTGACCAAGAAGTTCTCCCTGCTAAAGACGCGCCTGACCTTGGAGATGGAAGGCTTCCCAGAGATTGAAATTGAAGGCGATGTCTGGGATTGGAATATCACGATTACCAGCCAGGGTCAGCCGCTGGCGGAGGTCCGCAACGAATGGTCAGGCGTGGGACGGTTCCTAGCCGGGAAGAATACCTACAAACTCAGCATCGCGCCGGGGCTCGACCCGCAGCAGCATGCGGGGCTCATCGGTGCGGTCATGTGCATGGATATGCTGCGCACCAAGCAGCAGAACAGTAGCTAGCGGCGCACCATGCGCCAGCTTCCATAGGAAAAGAGCGCGGTGGCCAGCGCCGGGAGGCCATAGGTGCGCACGGCCTTGCGCACGGAGCGGTAGTCGCGGATGAGCCAGCCTTTTTCCTCCGCGATATCGCGCAGCTTGGAATCCGGGTTAATGGCCACGGGGGTTCCCACCATGGAGAGCATCGGGACGTCGTTGGAGCTGTCGGAGTAGGCGGTGCAGCGCTCAAGGTCGAGGTTCTCCAAGGTAGCCAGTGCTGCCACGGCGTGCTTCTTGCCCGAGCCGTGGAGGATATCGCCCACGAGGCGGCCGGTGAAGCGGCCATCTTTTACTTCCGCCACGGTGCCGAGCGCGCCCGTGAAACCGAAACGCTGCGCCAGAATCTGCGCTAGCTGCACGGGGGTTGCGGTAACCAGCCATACCTGCTGGCCGGCATCGAGGTGCATCTGCGCCAGCTGTTTTGTGCCCGGGTAGGCCTTGCGTGCCATGGATTGGTCCACGATGCTCTCGCACAGGGCCACCATCTCATCCACCGAGCGGCCCTTGACGAACTCGAGCGCCTGCACGCGCCCGGCGGCTACGTCCGCGGCATTCTCCGAACCGGAGACGCGGAATTTGAGCTGCTTCCATGCGATGGGAAGGATCTCAGAAAGCTTGAAGTAGCGGCGGCGCGCAAGCCCCAGCGCGAAGGCTACGAGCGAGGAGCCTTGGATCAACGTGTTATCCACGTCGAAGAAGGCGGCGGCGCCAACGTCCTGGGGGATGTCCGGGTCGGGCTCAGTGATGGAGCGCGAACCCGCCGATTCGAAGGAGCCCCGGACGGAATCCACGCCAGAGGAAAACGCATCCAGGTCAATGCCAAAGAGATGTTCCACCGCCGCAGCTGCCGACGCCTCACCTGCCGCCCGCTGGTGCTCTTCACCCAGCGGGGCAAAGGCCTGTTGCTCCAAGAAGTTACGTAGGTTTCCCCTGCTTGCGGTCCAGTTGGCAAGGAACTCGCGGGGAGAATCGGGCATACCGGGAGGCAGGGGGAGGGGCACGCGTTCAGCTTTCATAGGGCGGGCAGACTAACGTGTCCATAGTAAACCGCAAACCGTTCTACGTCCTATCGAGGAGTTTCTATGTCCCACGTCGTCGAACTGATGGTGCGTACTACGTGTGGCTCCTGCGCGCGAGTGCTCGAGCAGATTACTCCGGTGGTTCAGCAGTCTGGTGCGGAGCTTAACGTGCGCACGGTGGATGAGGATGCGGAGCTGGCCATGGAATATGGTGATCGCGTCCCCGTTGTAGTGATTGATGGGGAGGAATTCTCCTGTTGGGAAGTGGACAATGAGGAGCTCGCGCAGGCGCTGGCGCAGTAGTTTTCTTTGGCGTTCCCGCGAGTTTCGGAAACAAGCAGAAGGCTAGTAGTCTTTTGGATGATCTATGTCATCCAAAGGGATGATAAACAACTGGAGGGTAGTGCATGAGTGTGCTCGTCGTGGGCATGTCGCATCAGTCGGCGCCGGTGGCGCTGCTGGAAAAGCTGAGCATGGACGAGACCGTGCAGAACCATACGTGCCGGGCCATGGTGTCGGCGGGTTCGCTGAGCGAGGCGATGATTATCTCCACGTGCAACCGCCTGGAGGTCTACACCGTTACCAATTCCTTCCACACAGGCGTGCAGGATGTCGTGCGCAACCTCGCTGAAGTTTCCGGCGTGGGGGAGGAGGAACTGCGCTCCTACCTTTATGTTCGCTATGCCGACGCCGCCGCTGAGCACCTCATGATGGTGGCCTCGGGCTTGGACTCGATGGTGGTAGGTGAGCAGCAAATCATCGGCCAAGTCCGTACCGCCTATCAGTTCGCTGTCGAGCAGGGAACCGTCGGGCCGCGTATCCACGCGCTGGCCCAGTCCGCGCTGCGCACCGGCAAGCGGGTGCATTCCGAAACCGAGATCGATGAGGCGGGATCCTCCATGGTCTCTTTCGCTTTCGATCAGGCCCTGAGCCGCATGGGCACGGAGGATCTCGACGGCAAGCGCGTGCTGATCTTGGGGGCGGGTGCAATGGCCTCGCTAGCGGCAACCCACGCGGGGCGCTTGGGAGCACACCTGGTTATTGCGAACCGCACCCTGGCTCGCGCCCAGCGCGTGGCGGAACATGCCCATGAAGCGGGCGTCTATGCGGACGTCGTTGAGTTCGCGCACCGCGCCCAGGCTTTGCACGATGTGGACATGGCGATTTCTGCCACGGGCGCCCAGGATTTCACCATTTCAGCGGCCGACGTCGAGCGTTACCACGTGGCCGACCGCGAGCTCATGCTCGTGGATCTCTCCTTGCCGCGCGATATCGATGATGCGGTAGCAGATGTCGAGGGGGTCGACCTCGTTAACATCGAGAGGCTGAGTAATTCTTTGCAGGCGGCCGATACTGACCTTGCCGCCGGCACCAGCCCCCACGCGCAGGCGCGGCGCATCGTCAATGAAGAGCTGGAAGCCTATGCTTCCGAGCAGCGCGTCCGCGACGTCGTCCCGGCGGTATCGGCGCTGCGCAAGCGGGCAGCGAACCTGGTTCAGTGCGAGGTAGCGCGGCTGGAGCAGAAGCACCCAGAGCTGGATGAGCGCCAGATGGGAGACATCAACCGTGCTCTCAAGCGCGTTGCAGATAAGCTGCTCCATGAGCCCACGGTTCGTGCGAAGAAGCTCGCAGCCAACTCCGGAACGGTGAGCCACGAGACCGCGCTGCAGGAACTCTTTGGGCTCCAGCTAGAGGGCAGCGGTGTGGCCATTGACGTGGCGGAGCTGCCGGATGCCGCGCAGATGGAAGCCGCGGAAAGCACTAAGGAAGAAAAGGACGCATAGATGTTGACGATCGGCACCCGAGGATCCCTCCTGGCCACCACGCAGTCGGGGCACGTGCAGGAGTGGCTGCAGCAGGCAGGCTATGAGGCAGAGCTGCACATCGTCACCACGCAGGGGGATGTCAACATGGCGCCCGTGGAGCGCATCGGCGTGGGCGTATTTACGCAGGCCCTGCGTGAGGCCGTTGCCCGCGGCGAGTGCGAGATCGCGGTGCACTCCTTCAAGGATCTGCCCACGGCTGCCGACGAACGCTTCGACCTTGTGGTTCCGCAGCGCCAGGACATCCGCGAAGCGCTTATCGCCCGCGATGGCCTGACCCTCAAGGAGCTGCCGGAGGGCGCACGCGTAGGTACCTCCGCGCCGCGCCGCATCAGCCAGTTGCGGGCGCTGCGCCCGGACCTTGACATTCGCCCACTTCGAGGCAATATCGACACCCGCATGGGCAAGGTCACCGGTGGCGAGCTCGACGCCGTCCTCCTGGCTTACGCCGGCCTCGTGCGCGCGGGCTATGCCGATCGCGCCACCGAGGTCTTCGACCCGGAGGTTTTCATGCCCGCCCCGGCACAAGGCGCGCTGGCCATCGAGGCAGTGAAAGGAACGGAGGCTGCACAGGCCATCGCCCTGCTTGCCGACGCCCCCGCCACCGCCGCCACACGCGCCGAGCGCACCGTGCTCTCCCGGCTAGAAGCCGGCTGCACCGCGCCGGTTGCCGCGGTCTCTCACTGGGAAGGCGAGCAACTGGTCGTGCGCGGCGGAGTCTTCGCCCTCGATGGTTCTCGTCAGCTCATCGCTCAGGCCCAGGGCGAGGCCAGCGAGGCAGAAGAATTGGGGCGCGCGGTCTCCGAGGAGCTCTTCGCACAGGGAGCTGCAGACCTCCTGGCAGCGGAGTAATCGCACGTAATTTTTGCTTTGGGGCCTTTTCCTTTAGTGTGTATCTAGCACACAATCATTGAGAGCAATGATTTAGGCCCCCTTAACTCGCGAGTGAGGGGCTTTCTTGTCTCCATTTCCCGCGCCCGCCACGCGTGGCGCCGGGGCACTCGGAATCCACAAACTAGAAAAGAACCTTATGAGCAATGCCGTGCCGGATACCCAGCCTGAGCTGGGTAAGTCTGATCTGGGCAAAGTCGTCTTCGTCGGTGCCGGCCCAGGTAACCCCGACCTGCTGACCGTTCGCGCCCGCGAGGTTCTGGAGACGACCGCCAACGTTGTGACCGACGCCGCCGTTTCACAAGGCGTGCGCGACATGGTGGCGCAGCAAGTGCCGGTTCCGCAGGAGCTTCTCGACGCCGCCGAGGAAGAGTACGAGCGTATCTGCGCCGCCGCAAAGGAAGCGGGCGCGCGCCGCAAGCCGCCACGCCCAGCCCCGCCGACGGCGGCGGTGTTTGAGGAGGTCGAGGGGGACGTCGTCAAGCAACTGCGTGCAGCACTCGAGCGCGCAGAGGGCTACGACGTGATCCGCCTGGTCACCGGAAACCCGCTCAACCGCGAGTCCATCAAGGCGGAAATCACCGCCGTGGCCAATGCGGGCATGGAATTCCAGGTGGTCCCGGGCATGTCCCTGCCTTCGACGGTTCCGTCTTTTGCAGGTATTGCTCTCGGTGCGACCTATACCGAGGCCGACATCACCGAAGGTGCGGATTGGGACGCGCTGGCCTCTGCGACGCAGCCGCTGGTTTTGCAGGCCACGGCAGATGACCTGCCGGTGATTTCCGCCGAGCTGGTGGAGCGCGGGATGCCCGCGGAGACGGAAGCCTACGTCACCGTCCACGGAACCACCCGTCTGCAGCGCACCCACGAGACCACTCTGGGCACGCTGGGCAAGCTCGACGCTGAGCTGCCGGGCGAGCTCGTCGTCACGCTGGGCCGCAGCTTTGATGATCGCTCGAAGTACTCCTGGTGGGAGAACCGTTCGCTCTATGGCTGGCGCGTGCTCGTGCCGCGCACGAAGGAGCAGGCCGCGGCGATGAGCGCCCGCCTGGCTGGCCACGGTGCCATTCCGCAGTCGGTGCCCACTATCTCCGTGGAACCGCCGCGCAACCCGGCGCAGATGGATCGCGCCATCAAGGGCATCGTCGAAGGCCGCTACAAGTGGGTCGTGTTCACCTCCGTCAATGCGGTGAGCGCGGTGTGGAAGAAGATTGCGGAACTCGGCCTCGATGCCCGCGACTTCGCCGGTGTGCACCTGGCGGCGGTGGGGCAGAAGACCGCCGATGCGATTCGCGCCAAGGGCATGGTCCCGGAGCTTCTGCCGCCGGCGAGGAAGCAGAATGCCGAGGGCCTCGTGGAGGTCTTCCCCAACTACGTTGAGGACATCGACGCCGTGGGCCGCGTGTTGCTGCCGCGCGCCGATATCGCCGGCGAGACTCTGGTGGACGGCCTGTTGGACTTGGGCTGGGAAGTCGATGACGTGGTGGCCTACCGCACCGTGCGCGCGGCCCCGCCGGCGGCGGAGATCCGCGACATGATCAAGTCCGGTGGCTTCGATGCGGTGGCCTTTACCTCGCCGTCGACGGTGCGCAACCTCGTCGGCATCGCCGGCAAGCCCCATGCCCGGACCATCATCGCGTGCATCGGCCCCTCCACCAAGGCGGCGGCCGAGGAGGTGGGGCTGCGCGTGGACGTGGTCCCGGAGGTTGCGGATGTGCCGACGCTTGTCGACGCCCTCGCTGACCACGTCGCCGCCCTCCGCGCCGCCGGCAACCTGCCTGCTCCGCGCAAGAAGCGCCGCTCGCGCAAGAAGTCGGCGTCGACCACTGCTGGGAAGGCAGATTAGGGGCGACTAGAGTCGAGAAAGTACTTTTGATTTTCTCGTAGCTCAAAGGAGAGTTTTTACTCATGAGCATTGCTCGCCGCCCCCGCCGCCTGCGTCAGAACCCGGCTTTTAGGGACTTGGTTGCGGAAACGTCGCTGCGCCCCTCCGACCTCATCCTCCCGATGTTCGTCGTCGATGGTCTGGATGAAGCCCGCGAGATCCCCTCCATGCCGGGAGTGGCGCAGCACAGCTTGGATTCCCTCAAGCGCGCCGCCCACGAGGCACTTGACGCCGGCGTGACCTGCGTTGACCTTTTCGGTGTGCCGCGTGAGGAAGACAAGGATGCAACCGGCTCCGTGGCTTGGGACCCGCAGGGCATCCTCAACGTTGCGATTGCCGAGCTGCGCAAAGAGTTCGGCGATGACCTCATCGTGATGGCGGATACCTGCCTCGATGAGTTCACCTCGCACGGTCACTGCGGTGTGATCGATGACAAGGGCCGCGTGCTCAACGATGAAACCGTGGAGCTCTACCAGGACATGGCCCGCTCTCAGGCCCGCGCTGGTGCGCACATGGTCAGCCCCTCCGGCATGATGGACGGCCAGATTGCCGCCATCCGCGAGGCCCTCGACGAGGCCGGCCACGAGGACGTGGCCATCATGGCCTATTCCGCCAAGTACGCCTCCGCCTTCTTCGGTCCCTTCCGCGATGCGGTGGGCTCCTCCCTGGAGGGCGACCGCCGCACCTACCAGCAGGATCCGCGCAACTTCCGCGAGTCCATGCTGGAGGTGGACCTGGACATCGAGGAAGGCGCGGACATCGTCATGGTTAAGCCTGGCCTGCCGTACCTCGATGTGCTGGCCGGTGCCGTGGAGCGCTCCTCCGTGCCGGTAGCCGTGTACCAGGTGTCCGGCGAGTATGCGATGATTCAGGCAGCCGCCCAGAACGGGTGGATCGATGGTGAGGCCGTTATGCTGGAGTCCTTGACTGCGTTCAAGCGCGCGGGCGCGGACCAGATCCTGACGTACTTCGCCACGGACGCCGCCCGCTTGCTCAAGTAAAAGGAGAATCGTGACGTTCAGCCCGAACACGGCTTCGTCGGCGCAGAAGCCGGCGAAGCAGGACAAGGAGCCGGATAAGGAGAAGGCCACTCGCACCGAAGCCGTTTCCCTCATGCTCAAGGTGTGGGCCGTTGCCTTGGTGCTTGAGGTGGTGCACCTAGTCCTGAGCATCGTGCTGACCCTTCTGAACCGGGACGAGCTCTTTGCCCAGGCCCGCACCACCGCGGAGTCCGCAGCGGAAAAGTCTGGGCAGGACGTCAGCGATGCCCTCGTGCAACTCGTGGGCTATGGCTCGGTGGCGTTCAGCTCGCTGATATCGCTCGCCATCGTCGTCCTGCTGGGCATCATGCTGGGCTTGATCCACAAGAACTCCTCGGCGGCCGGCACCGGCCGGCGCCTGTGGTTCGCCTTCTCCCTCTACTTCGCCTTCCGCGTGCTCATCGTCTTCATGAGCAGCCCCGCTGGGGCGAGCGTTCCGGACTGGCTGTTCGTCCTCGATGGCGGCGTGCAGATCCTCGTCGGCGTGGCCGCCGTCATGGGCTTGATCTTCTCCTCCAAGGAAGAAGTTCTTGAGTACACCGGCGAGATGGAACAGATGCGCCAGATGCGCAAGGAGATGGAAGAGCAGCGCCGTCAGGAAAACCTGGAGGAGCGCGAGAAGAAAAACAAGGACAAGGAGAAAGAAAGAGACAAGGACGGCAAGCGATGAATGACCGCCCCGGCCCCGCGGACTATAATCGCCGTCCGCGCCGCCCTAAGAAGCAGGGCGAGCAGGATCTTTCCACCTGGCCTTCCCAGCTGCGCATCTCCTATTGGGTCTTTGTGGTTGCCGCCGTTGTGATGTTGACCGCCGGAATGGTGGGACTCTTTGGCTCCTATGGCTCGGTGACCAACCCCGAACTCAGCCCAGAGCAGGTGGGCTATATCCGTTTCAATACGCGCTTTGCTGCCATTTCTCATGTGGTGAGCGCTGTCATCATTGCGGCGTGCTCCGCGCAGTTAGCAAACGGTTCGGTGTGGGCGCGCCGCATCATTACCGCGGTTTCCGCCTATGCCATGTTCGTCAGCATAGCGGCGCTGATTGCCGGCGTGGGCGGGCTGCTCTTGTTGCTCATTCCGATGGCGCTCATGGTGGGAATCTTCTTCCTCTTTCATCCAGACTCGACGGCGTTCATTAAGGCCCGTCGGGCGCAGAATTCCTGATTGGCGCCCACTCCAACTTTTGATTCATAATGGACGGTATGTCTCGTCTGTCTGCCGCGCCGCTTATTGAGGCCGCTTCCGGCCGCACCCCGTCCCGTCCGCCCGTCTGGTTCATGCGCCAGGCGGGGCGTTCTTTGCCGGAGTACCGCAAGGTCCGTGAGGGAATCAGCATGCTGGATTCCTGCTTCATGCCGGAGCTGCTGGCGGAGATTACCCTGCAGCCAGTGCGCCGCCACGACGTCGACGCGGCCATCTTGTTCAGCGATATCGTCGTCCCGCTCAAGGCCGCGGGCGTCGGCGTGGAAATCGTCCCCGGACGCGGCCCAGTCATGGATGCGCCCGTGCGCAGCAAGGAGGACGTGGCGAACCTGCCTATCCTCGACGTCGACGTGCCCGAGGTGCGCCAGGGCATCGAGATCATTCTGAACGAGCTCACCGACAAGCAGGCACTCATCGGTTTTGTCGGTGCGCCTTTCACTTTGGCCAGCTACCTCATTGAGGGTGGCCCCTCGAAGAATCATGAGCGCACCAAGGCCTTGATGCATTCCGAGCCGGACACCTGGCACCAGCTCATGGAGCGCCTGACCCCGACGATCATCTCTTTCCTCCAGCTTCAGCTGGAAGCGGGCATCGATGCGATGCAGCTCTTTGATTCCTGGGCGGGCTACCTCAACGAGCGCGACTACCGCGAGTTTGTTCTGCCCTATTCAACGCAGATCCTTAAAGCCGCGGAGGGCCGCGTGCCGCGCATTCACTTCGGCGTGGGAACCGGCGAGTTGCTCGGCGCGATGTCGGAGGCCGGTTCGGAGGTCTTGGGCGTGGACTACCGCGTGAGCATGGATGCCGCCGCGGCACGCGTCGATGCAGACATCCTGCAGGGCAACCTTGATCCAGCCTTGCTCTTTGCCGGCGAGGAGGCGGTGCGCCAGGGCGTGCACATCATCAAGGCAGAGGTCGCCCGCGCAAGGGAGCGTGGCGACGTGAAGGGACACATCTGGAACCTCGGCCACGGGGTTCTGCCGACTACCGACGCCGACGCCATCACCCGCGCCGTCGCCATCATCCACGAGGAGGGCTAAATGAAAATCGCGATCATTGGTGCTGGACTGGCGGGACTCACCGCCGCGTGGGAACTCAAGCACAACACTGAGGGCTCCCATGAGGTTTATGTTTTCGAGGCGGCCGATCGCATCGGCGGCAAGCTGCACACCGTGGCTTTCAACGGCGGCCCCACGGACATGGGCGCGGAGGCCTTCATCCGCCGCCGCCAAGATGCCGTGGACTTCTTCACGGAGCTGGGCTTGGAGGATTCCTTCGTGGAACCCAACAGTCAGCTGCGCCCCCGCGTGTATACCGGCGGCGAGCTGCACTTCCTGCCGAAAGGCGGTGTCATGGGTATTCCTTCCGCGCCGCAGGACTTCTTCTCCGCTGCCACCAATGAGCGCATCACCAACGAGCAGCCCTTTGAGTGGGAAGTCGGCGGGGATGTCTCCGTGGGCAAGCTCGTGCGCCAGCAATACGGCGATGACGTGGTGGACCACGTGGTCTCCGCGCTCCTCGGCGGTGTGTACTCCTGTACGGCCGATGACCTGGGCCTCCGCGCCACGGTTCCGCACCTAGCGGCCACGCTGGACTCGCTGGCGAAAGAGGGCCCGGTAACCCTGTCGGCGGCAATCAAACAGATCGAGTCCGGCCGCAGCCCGGCCGAAGGCTCCGTCTTCGGCACCTTCAAGGGTGGCTACGCCGAGCTCTACGAAGCCCTGGCTGAGAAGTCCGGCGCGCAGATCCACCTGGACACCTTCGTCTCGGGCGTGACGCGTAAGGGTGATGCCTTTGAGGTCAAGGGCGCGCCGGGGGATATCGGCCCCTTCGACCGCGTGCTCTTTGCCACCCCGGCTCCGACGACCGCGCGCCTGCTCAAGGCCGTGGCTCCGGAGGCCGCCCAGGAGTTGTCTTCTGTCCAGCTGGCCTCCTCTGTAGTCGTCGGCTTCAACTTCGCCTCCGCCACGGACCCGGAGGGCAACTCCCTTCCGGAGGCCACCGGCATTCTCGTCGCCTCTGACGAGCCCGGCGTGCGCGCCAAGGCTTTCACGCTCTCATCCAATAAGTGGCCGCACCTGAACGAGCGCGAAGGCTTCCTCGTGCGCGCCTCCTTCGGCCGCTTCGGCGATGACGCCCTCGTGCGCGCGGAGGAGGATGACCTGGTGGACTATGCCCTTGATGACCTGCAGAAGATCACCGGCTTCGACGGCCGCGCCGCCGGCGTGGAGGAGATCTACACGCAGCGCTGGTTCGGCGGCATCCCCCGCTATGACGAAAAGCACCTGGCTACCGTTGCCGCCGTGCGTGCCGCGCTTGCCGACGTCCCCGGTATCGCCACCGCCGGCGCTTGGGCCGATGGAGTCGGCGTGCCCGCCGTCATCGCCGGCGCCCGCGCTGCCGCGCAGGCGCTCGTCAGCTAGCTCGCTGTCCCTCCTTGTGGCGCCTCACAAAGGGCGCCTCACAAGGGGCGTCCCGCAAAAGGCGTCTGATAAAAGGTATCTTTGGGTGTAAAAACGCCATCTGCAATGCGCAAAAGGCGTTTTGGGCCGTGAAAACGCCTTATGACTGATGCCTTTTGTCAGATGCCTTCAGCTGGTCGATGGAGTTACGTAGTCGCTCTGCATTGCGAGGGGAACGCAGAAGGTATTCCGTTTCACGGAGCGAGTTGTAGTCATCCATGGAAACGGTCGTTGTGAGGTTGAGCTGCTCGCACACGTGCTCGTCGTGGCTGACCAGGATGAATGCCCCGCGGTAGCTCGTGAGCACCTCAATCAGCCAATCGGTGGTGGGGATATCGAGGTTGTTTGTCGGTTCGTCGAGAAGCAGAAAGCGCGGGGCTGGGTCGCTGAGCAAGACGCGGGCGATTTCGACGCGGAAGCGCTCGCCACCAGAAAGCTGGCCCACTGGCTGGTGGATCTTGTCGTTGATAAAGAGCATTTGGGCCAGCTGGTCGCGCAGGAACTGCGGGTCCGCGTTGGGGTTGGCCTCCCGCACGATGTCGAGCACCGACTTCTCCTCAGGCAGGACGATGCGTTGGCGGATGTATCCGCAGGGCAGCGCGTACTCGACGTCGCCGCGGGCGATGCGGTTGAGGAAGGTGGTCTTGCCGCTGCCGTTGGGCCCGGCGAGGCGAACACGCTCAGGGCCAGTAATGCTGAGCAGATCGCTGACCAGCACGCGGGTGCCCACGGGCAGCTCAGTGCCGGGGAGGTCGATGTGGACATGGGTGTCGTCGCGAAGCGCGCGCTGTGCCTTGTCATGAGCCGACAGGGCGGCAGCCACTGCATCGTTGGCCTGTTGAGAACGCCCAGCGGCCGAGCGCTCAGAACGGTTCTTGTCCAAGCCCATGGCCATGCCGGGTTTGCGCTTCGAGGCGGCGAAGTTCTTGCCGCGGCGGGCATCGCGCGCAATGCGGGTCTGCATGGCGGCGCGCTCGCGGATTTGTTTGCGGTGTTCGGCCTTGGTCTCTCGGACCTTGGCCTGCGCGGAATCCTGCTCGGCATCAATCGCTGCGCGGTAGGAGGAGTAGTTTCCCTCGAACTCGCGAAGTGTTCCGTGGTAGAGCTCCGCAATGCTATCCGCGTGCGCGAGGAGCTCGCGGTCGTGTGAGACGACGAGAACCGGCATCGGCGCGGTGCGAATGAGCTCGAGCAGGCGCTGGCGTGATGAGGAGTCCAGGTTGTTGGTGGGCTCGTCGAGGATGAGGAAATCCGGCTTGCGGAAGAATGCGGCGGTCAGTGCCACGGTCACCGCTTCACCACCCGACAGTGTTCCGATAGTGCGCTCTAAGGGGAAGGGGATACCCGCAGCGTCGAGAGCTGCTTCAATACGTTCTGCTAAGTCCCACTGCTCACCAACAGTGGCGGCGAGCTCTTCCGAGTATTCGCCAGCCTCAATGCGGGCAATGGCGTTGAGGACTTCGGTCGCGCCAAAGACATCGGCGATGGTGCTAGACGTATGGAGGCCTAAATCCTGGTCGACATAGAGGACTGAACCCGCGGATACCGTTCCCGAAGTCGGGGCAATGAGGTCAGCAAGCACCTTGGCTAGCGTTGATTTTCCGGAACCATTCGCCCCGACCAGTCCGGTGAAGTGGGAAGAAAACGTGCCGGTGAGGTCCGTGAAACAAGGGGTGCCGTCGGGCCAGGTGACGGTGAGATGAGAAAAAGAAATAGGCATGAAGAAATCCACCTTCGAGTAGGTCGCGTAAAGAGTGACGTCGAATTAGGAAAAAATCTTCATGTCCGAAAGACTAGCCCCGACTAATACCCCAGCGCAAGGGCCGCCACGCCAAGGCCGAGGGCGCCGCGGGTGATGTAGTGCAGCACCTCGGGGGAGAAGGAGACACCGAAGCCGCCGCTGTCCAGCATGGACATGCTGTCTACCTGTGCCGGGCGGGAACGCTTAAACGACACCCAGCTAAGACCGGCGATGATGAGCACCACTGCGATGGCGGAGAGCTTCCACACCAAGAGGAGGACACCGGTACCAAGGAGTGCCGTGCCCACTGAAGCGATAAGGGGAAGGCCCCAGTCGGGCCATGCATCGTCGCTGACGCGGCCGAAGGAGGCGGCGCGCCCAACCGCCGCGCCGACGATGCTCCACGCGGACATGAAGCCGACGATGGCCAGCGCCCCGAGCTGTGGGGCGAACCCCAACGACAAGCCGAGGGCCGCGAGCGCACCGACGCCGATGTACCACCGTCGTCCCAGACGACGGAAGAAGAGGCCCGTCAACGTGGAGGGCGCATGGGCGCGACGAGGAATCCAGGCGGACTGGCTCGCAATGGCATCAGAGGTGACTTCCGAATCAAGCAGGCCAAGGCCAGAACCGCCGACTAGGCGCGTGCGCCCAGCGCTGAGAAGCGAAGCCAGCGTGAACGAGCGCCACCCCACGACGAAACGCAGGGCCGGGACTGCCAGCGCGAACCACGGGGATAGCCCGGTGGACACGCAGATGCCGAGGCCCAAGGCCCCGAACCCGATCAGCTGCGTCCATGTGATCCAGTCCGTACCGCGGAGCTTGCCGCGCGGGCGGTCAACGTACACCCAACGTTCCCGGGATAGCGCGCGCAGGGGATAGAGAACCTCGGTGAGCACCATAAGCGTGAGCAGTCCCACGACGGCGGCAATCGGGGCGACGCTAGTTAGCGCGATGCGGGCCGGGATGATAGGCAGGACTGCGCCGACTTCTTGCCAGACTGTATAACCGAAGCCGAAGACGATGCCGGCGAGGATGAGATACCAAATACCATCACCTAGCCGGGACAGTACGCGCATCACAGCTGCACCACCTCGTCGCAGGCCTGGGTGATCGTGTCGGAATGCGAGGCCACGACGATGCAGCGATTCTCCTCGTCAGCTAGGTAGCGCAATTCGCTTGCGAGGAACTCGGTCCAGGTGGCGTCGAGGTGGCGCTCGGGCTCGTCGATAAGCACTGCGCGCGCCGGCTGGTACAGCTGTGCTGCCAGAAAGACGCGCTGGCGCTGGCCCGAGGACAGACGCGAGGCGGGGTGCGGAAGGAGAGGATCGAGCGTCCAGAGTTCGCAGAGCTTGGCGACGTCCACCCCTGTCGCCTTTCCTATCAAGTCCAGGTGCTCGCCCACGGTGAGGTCGGGGAGGAAAACCGGCTCAGCCACCGTAAGTACAGCACCCGGTTGCTCCTTCGTGCCGACGGGATGGCCGTCGCACTCCACTGAGCCTTCGAGAGGCGCAAGCTCACCGCCGAGCGTTGCGAGCAACGTGGATTTACCTGAACCATTAGGTCCGGCAAGGCCATAAACATGGCCCGAAGCGAAATCTTTCTCAAGGTGTCCAAGGGGCGTGGAATGCCCATAATCGGCGTCGATGGAAAGCATTGCTGGGCGGCGAGCTCCTTACATTGGGCGGCTAGACAATAGTTAAAACTTATTGATGAAGTTTAGCAAAATGCACGCCCTGAACGTTCCTCTCGAGGTGGAAAACGCCCTTGGGATTGGTGCTATGAGCTGCTAAAATGAGAGAAAATGTAGTTGAAAACTCGGGAGGATAGCAATGTCGGAGCCTGTTCAAATTGAAAGCAGTAGTAGCGACCGTGATCCGTTAGTGTTGAGTGATGCTGCGTTGCGTCTAGCAGGCCACGATGTGACTGATGAGTACGTGCGCCAGCTGGGCCGCGAGGTGGCTGCAGGGACATTATCTGCCGATGAAGCAATCGCTCGTGTTCGGCGAGCTTCGCTGAAGTAGAGCGCGTGGAGAAACATGAGCGGGGGCTGGGAGAGCTATTTCATTCCAGGGACCAAGGTTCTGAAGAATCGCTTGGGGTTAGATGACGCAGAAGAACTACGGATCTTGGAAGAAAAGCTTGTATTTCTTCGGATAACCGAGTTGGACTCGGCACCTGTGGAAGGTGCTTTTGACTACGCGCACTTCAAGGCTATACATCGACATCTGTTTCAGGATGTGTATGACTGGGCGGGTGAAGAGCGGAATGCCCCTACAGGTCAGTTCATGATTAAGGCTGGGCATGCCTACTATCCGGCGGGGCCGGAAATGACGAAGGCAGCAGAGAAGCTGTTCGCGGGGCTGGCAAAGGATGGCTTTCTGCGTGGCCTAGAGATTGATGAGTTTGTGGCCAAGCTGGCGGAGCTGTGGGGCGAGCTCAATGTGGTGCACAGTTTTAGAGAAGGCAATACCCGCACACAGACGGTGTTCTTTGACGCGCTGGCTACGGCGGCAGGATACCGACTTAATGTGGAGCGGCTAGCGAGTGATAGCCGCGTGCGCGCGGAGTTTATTGCCGCGCGCTTTCACAGCCAGGACACGGGGGATAACGCGCAGCTGGAGGAGGTGCTGCGCGGGCTCGTCGGAAAGCGCAGTGCCTAGCTCTCGAGGCTAGCCCTTGTTGCGGAAGACGAAGATGGAGGAGAAGTCCTGGTCGCCGTGGCCCATGGCCTGCTGTTCCTCAAAGCGCTCGATGGCGGCGGCCACTGCAGGCAGCGGCTTGTTGGCGGTCATCTCCATGAGCTTGGCGTCCTTGCACAGGGCATCCACGGTGAAGTCACCCGGAGTGGTGTTGCGCTCGCCGGTGATGAACGGGCCCTTCATGTTCTTCATGAAGGCCAGGCCGGTGATGTCGAGCATCTCGAGGATGACCTCGGAATCGAGGCCCTCGGACTCGCCGAGGTGGAGTGCTTCCAGCACGCCCTCCGCGGTAACGGCAAGTGCTAGGTTGGCCAGGAGCTTGCCAATCGCCGCGGTGGCGGCGGACTCCACGCCGATGAGCTTGTTCTCATCGGCCCAGGACTCGGCGATGGTCATGGCGAGCTCGCGGCGGTCGTCGTCAGGCGTGCCCACGTAAACGCCGAGCTTGCCTTCGCGTGCTGGGCCTAGCGAGCCGACGACGGGCGCGTGGACATAAGAGTCGACCGCGGCAGCGAATTCGCGGGCGGCATCGGGGGAGACGGTCGTGGTATCGATCCAGGTCACGCCCTCCGGGATGAGGTTGGCGTCAATGACTCGCTCACGGATGTCATCGGGGCCAAAGAGCGAGGTAATGATGACCTCTGCGCCCTCTACGGCGGCGGTGGGCGAATCGGCGAGGGTAGCGCCGGACTCGACCAGCGGCTGCGCGCGCTCGGCGGTGCGGTTCCAAACGGTGAGCTCATGGTTCTTGAGGAGGTGTCGGGCGAGCTCAGTGCCCATGCGGCCAGTACCTAGGAATGCAATCTTCATGCCGCCCAGTGTGCCATTATTGTGGGCAGGCTCGCCGCGATTTATGCGAGCCCCGGACGAGGGAGCCGTACCCGGTGACGCGACAAGACGGCCAGAAAGGGCTGGCCATGTCGTGGTTTGTGTTGATTTTCTCCGGCGCCTTTGAGGCTGTGTGGGCAGCGGCGCTGGATAAGTCGGAGGGCTTTAGCCGCCTGTGGCCCTCGGTGATCTTTTTCGTGGCCTGCGCCATTTCGATGGGCGGGTTGGGCTGGGCCATGAAGTCTATCCCCGTGGGCACGGCCTACGCGGTGTGGGCCGGTGTGGGCGCGGTGGTCACCGTCATTTACTCCTTCGTCGCCGGGCACGAGGCGGCAACCGTGTGGAAGGTGCTGTTCCTGGCCATGATCATTGGTGGGATCGTGGGCCTGAAGGTGGTGCATTAGGAGGCGTCGTCGTTTGAAACGACGAAGGAGAATCGATAGTTCGGTGAGTGGATGCCTATGTACTTGCGTAGTAGGCTTCTGGATATCAAGCCGCAAGGCAAATAGGCTCTGGCCCCAGCATCGCTGGGGCTATCTTTTTGTTCCGGTTCGGCTGAACGCTTTGCTATTCGTAGCGCAGCGCCTCAATCGGGTCCAGCTTCGCGGCCTTTCCGGCAGGGTAGTAGCCGAAGAAGAGGCCAATAGCCAGCGAGAAGAGCAGCGAGAGGATGACCGCCCACAGCGGCGGCGCTACGAGTGAGCCGATGGCGGCCGCACCCGCCATGCCGGCTGCGGTGCCGATGGCGATGCCGATGAGTCCACCGATGAGGCAGACCACGATGGCCTCCGTGATGAACTGGATGCGGATATCGCGGCGGCGTGCGCCAAGCGCCTTGCGGATGCCAATCTCGCGGGTGCGCTCGGTAACGGTGATGAGCATAATGTTCATCACGCCGATGCCGCCGACAAGCAGTGAGATGCCGCCGATGGCCGCGAGCACCAGGCTCATCGTGGTGAAGATCTGGTTCAAGGACGCGAGGTCATCGCTGAAGTCAGATACCTTGACCATGTAGTCGGGGTTGTCTTTGTAGTAGCTATCGAAGACGCGCTGCAGGTTGCTGGCTACCGCGGCCTTATCCAAGTCCGGGTTGCCGCGAACGGTGACCTCGCTGAAGGCGGTGCCAGCACCCGGGGAATCGGAGAACTCGGCCTCGAGCGGGTAGGGAACGAAGGCGGTTTGGCTGGGGCCACCGCCCACCAAAGGCCCGGTTTGCGGTTCCTCAAAAACGCCGACAACGGCGAGCTCAAGGGGAGAGGCCTCCTGGCTTTCAAAGCTCACGTATTGGCCAATGGCGTCTTCAGGAGCGCCGAAAAGCTTGGTGGCGGTTTCCTTATCCAGCATGGTCACTGCCCGGCTGGAATCGATATCATCCTCGCTGAGGAAGCGTCCGGCCACGATGGAATAGGAGGAGCCGGAGACATAGTCCGGGTTGGTCGGGCGGACCAGGAGGTTGGCAGTCTCCTCCCCGGATTCGCCCTCGACCACGAGGGCGCCGGAATAAGAGCTGTACTCGCCGATATTGATGCCGGCGATCTGATCTCCCAAGACCTCCTTGGCGCGGTCCAACATGTCCGGGGTGAGCATGGAGGACTCGTCTTCGACGAAGCCGCCGCCCATGAAGGGATCATCGGCTTCTTCCTCTTCGCCCTCCTCAGGGCGCTCCTTGACCTGAACGGTGAAGTTATTAGCACCCACCTTATCCAAATCCTTTTGCACGGAAGACTGCAAGGAGTGGCCGAGCGTGACGATGGCGATGACCGCGGCGATGCCGATGATGACGCCCAACAGAGTCAACGCCGAGCGCATCTTGTTGGTGCGCAGGCTGGTCAGCGCCATCTTGGTGGATTCAGCAAAATTCATGACAACACCCCGTCCTTCATCGTGACGGTGCGGCTGCACTCATCAGCCAATTCCGGGTTGTGGGTAATAAACAAAATGGTCTTTCCATGCGTGCGGTGCAGTTCGTGGAAGAGGTCCATGACCATGCGGCCGGTCTGCGAATCCAATGCGCCGGTGGGCTCGTCCGCTAGGAGAATCTCCGGCTGGTTGGCCAAGGCGCGGGCCACCGCCACGCGCTGCTTCTGACCACCGGAGAGCTCATTGGGCAGGTGGTTCATGCGGTCGGACATACCGACCATCTCCAAAAGCTCTTGCGCGCGCTGGGTGCGCTCGTGAGCCGAAACGCCCGCATAGACCATGGGCATCTCCACGTTCTTCAGCGCGGACATGCGGCCGATCAGGTTGAAATTCTGGAAGATGAAACCGATTTTTTGGCCGCGGAAGGAGGCCAGTTTGTCGTCGCCAAGCGCCAGCGCATCCACCCCAGCCAGCTGGTACTCGCCGGAGGTGGGGCGGTCGAGCAAGCCGATGATGTTCATGAGCGTGGACTTGCCGGAGCCGGACTGGCCCACGACGGCCACGAACTCGCCCTCCTCCACGCTGAAGTCGAGGCCGGGGATGACAGTCAGCTCGCTGTCGAGGCCCTCGTTGAAGCGTTTGACGATTCCCCGCATCTCAATGAGGCGGCTCATGCGTTCTCTTCCGCAGCATCGGATCCATCGACGGAGGCGGACATGCCGACCATGTCCTTGTGCGTATCCGCCTGGCTGATGACGGTCTCGCCTTCCTTGAGGCCGGAGGCGATGGCGGCGGAGAAATCAGATTCGCTGGCGATCTTCACCTCGCGCGCCTGGATAGTGCCGTTGTCGACGACCAGGACGTTCTTCTTGCCGTCTTCTTCATAGATGGCGGAGAGCGGCACGGTGATGGCGTTCTTGTCCTTCTCCGTAATGATCTTCACCTTGGTGGTGGAACCAAGGCGCAGGCCCTCGCGGTTGCCATCGACGCGGATGTGCACGGGGAACTCAGGCTTGGTGGAACCAGATGGTTTGCCGGAGCCGCCACCTGCACCGGCTTCTACCTCAGGTTGTTCGGCCGTAGGGGAGATGAAGGTGACCTTGCCTTTGTACTCTTTGCCGGGGCTCGACGGCGAGGTGAACGTGACTTCATCGCCGACCTTGATGCGGGCGATGTCACCCTCCTTGACCGTGGACTTCACCAACAGTGAGGAATCATCCGCCACGGTGAGGATGGGGCCTTCGGCGGGCATGCCGGCTTCACCACTGACGGAGGTGACAACGCCAGCCAGAGGGGAGCGCAGGTCGGCCTGGGAGAGCGTGTACTCCAGAGGCCCATTCTCCTTGGCGTTGCTGGCGCTTGCCGACGCCGCCGTCTCCACCGCATGGTTCACCGCTTGGGACTGGGAGGCGATTTGGTGTTCGATGGCCAGGTTGCTGGCCTGCAGTGCACGCTCGGCATCGGAGACGGCCTGGTAGGAAGCGGCGGTGGCGCGCTGCTGTTCGCCGAGCTCGCGGTCGATGCCACGGAGGAGGCGGCCATAGGATTCCTCGGATTCCTTCAATTGGCGCTCGGAGTCTTGCACAGCTTCATCGGAGTCCAGGTAGCTTAAGAAAGCGCTGGCGGTGTTGATGCCGGAAGGGTCCTCGGTGGCGGTGCCGATGGAGGCCAGCGCGGACTGGAAGGACTTGGACTCGGCATCGCGCACCCCGGAGCGCGCCTGCTCGACGGCCGCGCGGGCTTCGGCAACCTCGGGGCGGTCGCCCTTGGTAGCGAGGGCATCGTCGAGCTTGCGCTGCGCCTCGGCGTACTCGGTCTGCGCCGAATTCACGGCGGACTGGGCGCTATTGACCTCCGGGTTGAGGCCCTGGTCGAGGGAATCCTGAAGCTGGCGCAGCTGAAGCTGGGCGTCCTCGATCTGGTGGACGGCCTCGAGCTTGCCTGCCTCTTGGGAGGTGCGCTGGGCTTCGAGCTCGCGCTCGGTTTCGGTGGTGTCCATGCGGCCGAGCAGCTGTTGGGCCTCGACGCGGTCACCCACCTTCGCGTCTAGGGACTGGATGGGTCCGGTCAGTGAGCTCGTCAGAGAAATCTCGCGCTCGGCGGAGACGGTGCCGGTGGCGGAGACGGAACTGATGAGGTCTTCCTTGGCGGTTGTCGTGACATCGCTAGCGGTGAGCTGAATGTCGGAGGAGCCGCTGGTTAGTGCGTACATTCCACCACCGCCTGCGAGGAGAACCGCAGCGATAGCGCCGGCGGTGATGCCGAGAGCTTTCTTGTTCATGAGTCCCTTACTGTCAGGTAAACGCCGTCATTGAAAATCGGGTTCAGCTTAACTCCCGGCTATGCTTCCTGTCATGTACAGCGGGGGAATATAGGAGGTAGATCAGGGTCTACCCTTAGATGGTGTGAGGCCATGAGGATTGGCGACGTTTCGATCAACTAAGGGTCCGAAAATGGGCGTTTTTCTGCCACTATTTGATCGAAACGTACTTGGTATCCGCCTTTTAGAAGGGCACATCGATGCGTATATCCTCCGCGCGCGGCAGCGGGGGAAGTGTCGGTATGCGGTCGAGGCCGGCTTGGACTTCTGGCGGGATGGGGATGGACGTGGGCACCCGCGGGGGCTCGGGCAGTTCCAGCTTGGGCTTGGGCCGCTGCGGTGGGGCCGGACGGGGTGCGGGCGCCGGGGCGGGGAGGGTGACGGTTTCTACTTCGATGCGTGGCGCGGGGGCCTCGACGGTCGTGGGTGCGGGCGCGGGCGCCTCGGTTTCAGATTCCGGTTCGGCCGGGGCGGGCGAGATAGAGGTGGTGTCGCCAAAGCGGTTGACCGGCTGGGGCAGGGCATTCGGCTGCCAGGACGTTGGTTGGGCCGAGGTGGTAGGGCTGGGTTCGGTTCGCGGAGCGGTTTCTGCCTGAGTGGCAGCGCAGGCAGACAGTGGAAGGCAGGCAAGAATGACAAGAAAACGGCGCGATGCCATGGGAATCCCCCTTAAGTAGTGCCTCTCCACAGCGCACCCCAGCGCTTAAATAAGGAAAGGCAGAATCAACAGTGTGCTGCCAGCATAGCGCCACAGTAGCGGGCGCGCAGCGCGAGCGATTGCTGCCGCTTAGGAGGCAGTGGAGGGAGGACGGAAGGACACAAGGGGACTCAAACTTTTGTATAGGGCTAAAACCGATACAATGTGGGCTATGCCTAACTCCAGCCAGCGAAATCAGCAGAATACGTCCCAGTCCGCCGAGTGGTTCGAGCGCGCCACGAAGGTCACCCCGGGTGGCGTGAATTCCCCGGTCCGCGCCTTCGGATCCGTGGGTGGCCAAGCCCGCGTCATCGCCCGTGGCGAGGGCTCGCGCCTCTGGGACATCGACGGCAACGAGTACGTCGACCTGGTTAGTTCCTATGGCCCGATGATCCACGGCAACGCCCACCCGGCCATCGTGGAGGCAGTCCAGAAGGCGGCTGCCGATGGCCTCTCCTTCGGCGCGCCCACCGAGGGCGAGACGTTGCTGGCGGAGCACATCGTCAAGCGCACCGCGGTGGAGCAGGTGCGCCTGGTCAATTCCGGTACCGAGGCCACCATGTCCGCCGTGCGGCTGGCCCGCGGTTTCACCGGCCGCGCCAAGGTCCTGAAGTTTGAGGGCTGCTACCACGGCCACGTGGATGCGCTGTTGGCGTCGGCTGGCTCCGGCGTGGCCACCTTCGCGCTGCCGGATTCCCCGGGCGTCACGGGTGCCTCGGCCGCGGACACCATCGTCGTCCCGTACAACGATCTCGACGCCGTCCGCGAGGCCTTCGCCGCGCACCCGGGAGAGATCGCCTGCATCATCGCCGAAGCCGCGGCGGGCAACATGGGCACCGTGGCCCCGGAGGAGGGCTTCAACGCGGCACTCAAGGAGATCGCGCATGCCGACGGCGCCCTGCTCATCCTCGACGAGGTCATGACCGGTTTCCGCACCTCCTACAAGGGCTGGTTCGGCGTCGATGGGGTAGCGGGTGACCTGGTGACCTTCGGCAAGGTGGTCTCCGGTGGCCTGCCGGCAGCTGCCTTCGGCGGCCGCGCCGACGTCATGGCTTCCCTCGCCCCCGCCGGCCCTGTCTACCAGGCGGGCACGCTGTCCGGTAACCCGGTGGCGATGGCCTCCGGTCTGGCCTCTCTGGAGCTGGCCAACGAAGAGTTGTACCCGCGCCTGCAGGCCAACGCGGACTGCCTGACCAGCCTGATAACGGCGGCACTTGATGCCGCCGGAGTGGCACACCACATCCAGCGCGCGGAGACGATGTTCTCCATCCGCTTCGCCGAGGGCCAGGGCCGCAACTTCGCCGATATGCAGGCGGCCGATACCTGGCGCTTCGCACCCTTCTTCCACGCACTGCTGGAGGGCGGCGTGTACGTTCCGCCGTCAGCCTTCGAGACCTGGTTTGTGTCTGATGCGCTCACGGACAATGATTTTGAGGTAATCGAGGCAGCTCTCAAGCCTGCCGCCCAGGCCGCCGCCAGCGCGCAGCGCCCGCAGTAAACCAACCATTTGAGGGGATAGACACAGGTATATGTCCACCACCATCGTCCACTTCGTCCGCCACGGCGAGGTTTATAACCCGGATAAGATCCTTTACGGACGCATCCCGGGCTATCACTTGTCCTCCCGTGGGCATTCCATGGCCGCACGCACAGCGAAAGCCTTCGAAGGCCATGACGTGACCTACCTGGCGGCCTCGCCGCTGCAGCGCGCGCAGGAAACCGCGCTGCCGATTGCGCAGGTGACGGGCTTGGAGGTGGACGTCGACAAGGGCGTCATCGAGTCCGGCAACCGCTTCGAGGGCTTGCGCACCAAGGGCTGGAATTCGCAGCTGTGGAATCCGCAGCGCTGGCCGCTCATGGTCAATCCGCTTGAGCCCTCGTGGGGCGAGCCTTTCGAGGAGATCGCCGCGCGCATGATGGACGCCGCCGAGCGCGCCCGCGCCAAGGCCGAGGGACACGAGGCCATCGTGGTTTCCCATCAGCTGCCCATCGTCATGGTGCAGCGCACCGTGTTGGGCAAGCGCCTGGCCCACGCGCCGTGGGACCGCACGTGCGCGCTGGCTTCGGTGACTTCGCTGGTCTACCGTGACCGCGAGATCATCGATATCTTCTACTCCGAACCGGCGCAGGACATCTAATGGGACGCAGAACTATCCGCGCCGCCGCGGCCGGTGTCCTTGCTGTGTTTGCCTTGGCTGGCTGCTCGCAAAGCGAGGAAAACGCGCAGAACGCCGTGGCTTCCGGCGGCACCTTCGAGTTCATCTCGCCCGGCGGGCAGACCACCATCCGCTATGCGGAGGAAGACCGCAAGCCGCTCAAGGATTTCTCCGGTGAGGACCTGCGGGATGAGTCCACGACGATCAAGCTTTCGGATTTCAAAGACCAGATCGTCGTCCTCAACTCCTGGGGTCAGTGGTGCGCGCCGTGCCGCTCCGAATCGGATGACCTCCAGGCCATCCACGCGGAGCTGCAAAAGCGCAAGGTAGGCACCGTACTGGGTATTAACGTCAAGGACTTCAACCCGGAGATTTCCCGGGACTTCCTCACCGATAACGGCCTGGAGTACCCGTCCATCTACGACCCGCCGTTTAAGACGGCCGCAGCGCTCGGCGGCGTGCCCACCTCCGTGGTGCCCACCACCATCGTGTTGGACAAGCAGCACCGCCCGGCCGCGGTCTTCCTCACGGAGATCACGGAGCAGGACGTCCTCGACGTCGTGGACGAGCTGGAGAAAGAACAGTGATCCTAGCCGCTGACGGAATCGGGCAGAGCTTTGCCGACGCCGCCGCGGCCGGCCCGCTGCTGCTAGGAATCCTCGCCGCAGCCGCCGCCGGGCTGGTATCTTTCGCCTCACCCTGCGTGGTGCCGCTGGTGCCCGGCTACATCTCCTACCTGGCCTCCGTGGTCGGCGGTGAGGTCACCCACGACGAGGAGCTCGGGGTCGGCGTGGGCAAGCGTCGGCAGTGGGCCGTCGTCGGCGCCGCAGCACTCTTCGTGCTGGGCTTTACCGTCATCTTCGTGCTGGCCACGGTTTCGGTCTTCGGCGCCATCTCGGCGCTGCGGCTCAACGCGGACACCCTTATGCGCGTCGGCGGTATCATCACCATCCTCATGGGCGTGGTCTTTATGGGTGTGGTGCCGGTGCTGCAGAAGGACACGCGCATGGCGCCGAGGCGCTGGACCACGTGGCTGGGCGCGCCGCTGCTCGGCGGCGTGTTTGCCCTGGGCTGGACGCCGTGCCTGGGGCCCACGCTGGCCGCCATCTTGTCCGTCTCCGCCGGCACCGCGGGCATGACTGCGGTGCGCGGCACGCTGCTCATCGTCGGCTACTGCCTGGGGCTGGGCCTGCCCTTCCTGCTCGTGGCACTGGGCTCTGTTAAGGCCATGCGCACCATTTCGTGGATGCGCACGCACTCCCGCGCCATCCAGATTGCCGGGGGCATCGCCATGATCCTCGTCGGCCTGGCGCTGCTGACCGGGCTGTGGGGAGATTTCATCAACGCCATCCGCCAGTGGACCGTGTCCTATGGCGCGACGCTGCTGTAAAGGAGATTTTTCGTGAGATATATCCGCAAGGCCTGGCACTGGCTGACCAGCATGCGCACCGCGCTGGCGCTGCTCTTCCTGCTGGCCATCGCCGCCATTCCGGGTTCGCTTCTGCCGCAGCGCTCGCTCAATGAATCCAACGTCAATGACTTCATTGAGACCAACGGCAAGGTTGCGGAAATCTACGACAAGCTGCAGCTTTTCGACGTCTTCTCCTCCGTCTGGTTCCAGGCCATCTACGTCCTGCTCATGATTTCTCTGGTGGGCTGCATCATCCCGCGCTCCTGGGATCACTACAAGGCCTACCGCACACCGCCGACGCGCGCGCCGAAGTATCTGGAAAAGATGCCGCTCAATGCCACCGGGCATTCGGAAAAGTCCCCGGAGGAGATCGCCGCGGCAACCAAGACCATGCTGAAGAAGTGGCGCGTAAGCGAGGTTTCCCCGGAGAAGGACCGCGCGGGTGCCCAGTCCTTCTCGGCGGAGCGCGGCTATGCCCGTGAGCTGTGCAACCTCATCTTCCACATCGCGCTCGTGGCCATCCTGCTCACCATGGCAGCCGGGCGCTTGGTGCATTATGAGGGCCAGGTCATCGTGGTGACGGAGAAGAACTCCCAGGGTCAGACCCAAGAGCAGCCGCAGTCCACGGAGTTCTGTAATACCTCAACCTCCGTCTATGACTCCTTCCGCGCAGGCCCGCTTTTCGACGGCACGGGTCTCCACCCCTTCTGTTTTAAGGCCCACGACTTCACCGCGGACTACCTGCCTAATGGCCAGGCGGAGATGTTCACCTCCGATGTGTCCTATGCCGCCGGCGATGATATCTTCACGGACCCGGAGACCTGGGAGGATTACAAGCTGCAGGTCAACCACCCGCTGCGCATTGATAACAACCGCGTCTACCTGCAGGGCCATGGTTTTGCGCCGACGATGACGGTGGAGTGGCCCAACGGCGAAAAGCGCACGCAGACCATCCAGTTCCAGCCCAATGACACCACGTTCTTCCTCTCCTCGGGCGTGATGCGTTTCGATCCGCCGTCGGGCATGTACCCGGACCTGTTTGAGCGCCGCCAGAACCAGATCGCTATCCAGGGCCTGTTTGCGCCGACCGCCGAGTGGTCCGGTGAGAACGGTAAGCTGCTGCAATCTTCCTACCCGGCGATGCTGGATCCGGCGGTGGCTATCGATATCTACCGCGGCGATGCCGGCCTGGACACGGGCAAGCCGCAGTCCTTCTTCTCCCTCGATTCCAGCCTGGTCCACTCGGGCCAGCTGCAAAAGATCGACCGCGTCAACCTGACCCAGGGTGAATCGGTCACGCTGGACGACGGCACCAAGGTCACCTTCGACGGTGCCTCCGAGTTTGCGAACTACCAGGTTTCCTATGATCCCTTCCAAAGCTGGGTTCTGGTGTCCGCGCTAGTCATGCTGGTCTCGCTGGTTGGCTCGCTGGTGATAAAGCGCCGCCGCGTGTGGGTGCGCATTCGACCGGGCGCCAACGGCGGCACCGACATCGAGATGGGCGGCCTTGCCCGCACCGACCGCGCCGGCTGGTCTGAGGAATTCCACAAGCTACACCGTGAGCTCTTGGAGTTGCCGGATCCCGATGACGTGGAGGAGGACGAACTCTACTCCGCCGACTAAAGGCGCGGACCGTATCCTTCAAAAGTTGGATACAGCTGGGAAAAGGGGGTAGCCTTATGGGCACCATAAATCTCTCCGTTCATGCAGCCTCGTGCGTGGCGCACGGGGTAGGCACGATTGTGAAGGCAAGGTTTCCCACTCATGCAGGTTGATCAGAATCTGTCCAACTTCTCAGACATCGCGGTGCAAACCGCGTTCGTCGTTTATGCACTCGCCTTGGTGCTGTCCCTGGTGTACTACGGCCGGATGCAGAGCATCATTGAGGCCATGCGCGCCCGTACCGCAGCTGCACCGCAGCAGCGTGAGCTCGCCACCGTGGGCGCTTCGGCAGATGGCGCCGTGCTTGGCGACGTTCCCCCAACGGCCAGCACCGCAGACGATGATTTGGTGAAGAAGCAGGAGAACGCCGACAAGCTCGGCGGCATGACGCAGATGCTGCTGTGGCTGGGCATCGCCCTGCACCTGGCGGCCATCGTGCTGCGTGGTTTGGCTACCGGCCGTTTCCCGTTTGGCAATCTCTACGAGTACATGCTCATGGTGACCGCCGGCGCCATGGTGGTGGCGACCGTCGCCATGCAGCGCAAGGAGTGGCGCACCCTGTGGCCGTGGCTGCTCACGCCAATCCTGGCGCTGATGTTCTACGGCTCCACCAAGCTCTATGCGGAATCCGCTCCGGTGGTTCCGGCGCTCCAGTCACACTGGCTGCCCATCCACGTCACCGTGGTTTCGCTGGGCGCATCCATCGGCGTGGTCTCCGGTATCGCTTCTTTGCTCAGCGTGCTGCGTGAGTTCCAGCCGAAGCGAGGCGAGTCCGGTTTCTTCGGCGCGCTTGCCCGCCCGCTTCCTTCAGCTAAGAAGCTGGACCGCCTGGCCTACCGCCTGGGCGTGGTGGCGCTGCCGACCTTGGGCCTGGGCATTGTGCTGGGTGCTATTTGGGCCGAGTCCGCGTGGGGCCGCTACTGGGGTTGGGATCCGAAGGAGACCGTGTCCTTCGCCACCTGGATTCTCTACGCTGCCTACCTGCACGCCCGTGCGACGCCGGCCTTCCGCAAGGCCGCGCCATATATCAACATCGCGGCGATGCTGCTCATGGTGTTCAACCTGTTCTTCATCAACATGGTTGTCTCCGGCCTGCACTCCTACGCGGGACTGAACTAAATGACGGATATTCATAAGCCACGGCACAAGCCCGGCAAACCGGCGGGCGATAACCCTCAGCTCATCGCCCTGGGTGAGGGCTTTGCGCAGCGTCGCCGCGAGCTGGGCATCCTGCAACAGGACCTGGCTGGGAAGGCCGGGATTTCGCGCTCCACGCTGCATACCATTGAGCACGGTGGCTCCGGCGTGCGCTGGGAAAAGGTCGTTGCGGTGGCCGAGGCCCTCGGCCTCGAGATGACTTTTATACCGAAGGACTAGGCTTCTTTCCCCTTAGAGTCTTTGCCTTCAATGTCCTTGTCCTCGGGGGCCTTGGGCTCCTGCTGCCCCTGTGAGCGCCGCCGGCGTTCTTCCTCTTTGCGCTGGGCCTCCCGCTCCTTGGCGCGGCGCTCCTTGAAGCGCTGCTTCTCCAGGTTCCACAAGAATTCCTCGTCATCATCGGGGCCCTTGATTGCCGGGCGCTGCGGCTGCTGCGCCTGCTGCACCTTCTTATTCCAACTCGACGGACCAAAAGCCTTCCAGACGAGGACTGCCGCGAGGACAAACAAGAGTAGTAGTATCAATCGACCCATGCGTTGTATTCTACGGAATGCCCGCGAAGCAAAAGTGAGAATTATGAGCCAGACAAAAAACACCACCAACGCCTCCCAGAACCCCAAGCCGCCCCAGCCGGACCCGGCGCTGAAGCGCCGCTCCCGCGTCGCTTTGTGGAAGTATGGTGCGGCCCGCGTGGTGCTGTTTATCGTGTTGACTGTAGTGATTCAGCTACTGGCGATGGCGGTGCTCCAGACCTTTCCGCTGCTGGTTTCCGCGCTGCTGGCGTTGTTCGTGGCGCTGCCACTGTCCATGCTGCTCTTTTCCACGTGGCGCGTGGAAGCAACCCAATCCCTGGCGGAGTACTCCGCGCAGCGCAAGGCCCACAAGAAGTGGGTCCAGGAGGAGCTGGCTGGCCGCTAAACCAGAGCCAGCGCTACTGCGTTGACAACCGCCCATACCAGCATCGCGCGGCCAGTCATACCGAGCACCGGGATGAGTTTGGGTCCGCGCGCACCGCGGTTGACGGTGCGGATAGCGCCCAGTGCGAGGGGGAAGTAGAGCAGGGAGGCCAGCGCTGCCCAGGAATCGAAGGCCAAGCCCACGGTGAGCAACACCGGGAGCAGCAACAGGGTCATGAATAGCGTGCGGGACTTCTTATCACCCAGGCGCACAGCCAGGGTGATCTTGCCGGTGGCCTCATCGGAGGGGATGTCCCGGATGTTATTGGCCAGGTTTACCGCCGCACTCATACCGCCGATACCCACGGCTAAGGCAAGGCCTGTCCACGTGATGCGGCCGGCCTGTGTGTACTCGGTACCTAGGACCGCGACGAGCCCGAAGAACACGAAAACGGCGATTTCTCCGAACCCGCGGTAGCCGTAGGGATTCTTGCCACCGGTGTAAAACCAGGCGCCGGCGATACACACAGCGCCGACGAGGATGAACCAAGCCGCGTTGGCAGCCAGGGAGAGCGAAATGCCCGCGATAGCCGCCACGCCGAAGCAAGCGAAAGCAGCGAACTTGACGTGCTGCGGCTTGGCCAGTCCGCCCCCGGTAAGCCGCTGGGGGCCGGTGCGGTCATCATCGGTGCCGCGGATGCCATCGGAGTAATCGTTGGCGTAATTCACGCCGATGATAAGCGCCCAGGCCACGATGAGCGCCAGCAACGCCCGGCCCCAGTGCAGGCCGTGGGCCGCGGCACCGGTACCAGCGATAACGGGAGCAAAGGCATTGGCCCAGGTGTGCGGGCGAGCACCCTGGAGCCAATCGGCAGGAGTGGCGGAATAGGCAGACATGCTCACTATTGTGCCACTGGTGTGGTGTGCTGCGGCAATGAGCTGGTGCGTTGGCGAAAGCGGTAGATGATGAGCACTGCAACGAAAATAACGGCATTGGTGACTGTCATTGCGGCAGAGGTAGCCGCGTCAAGGACATAGGCAACCCAAAATCCCACGACCGCGCTGATAGCGGCAACGCCACAGGCGGTCAACACCAGCGTGGGCACGCGCTGAGTAAGCAGCCGCGCGGTCATCGTCGGGAATACCATGAGAGCGATGACCAGCATGGCACCGGCAGCGTGAAAGGCGGCGGTGGCGGTGCAGGCAACCACGGTCATAAATATGATGTGAAGAACGCGCGTGGGCACCCCGCGTGCGGCACAAAAATCGGCGTCAAAAGTCGTGGCGGATAAACGCGGCAGTGTAAGGGCGAGGAAGAGAGCATTGATACCCAGCACTGCGGCCATGATGTAGCAATAGTTGGGATTGGAGAAGGCCGCGAGGTTGAGATCACCGACGAGAACGGCGTGGACATCAAGGTGCACGTGGCTCATGTGCGTAGAAATCAGGATGACTCCGGCGGCAAACAGGGCGGGAAAGACCAATCCGAGGGCGGAATCAGCAGTCACCAGCGGGCTGCGCTGTAGTGCGTCAGTTCCCAACGCCACCACCAAGGCGCCAGCGGCCGCGGTAACGAGCAAGATGGGTGAATCTAGATCTGCGGTAAAGAGGTAGCCGACGGCAATTCCGGGAAGGACGGCATGGCCGATGCCGTCGATAAGCATGGCCTGGCCTTTGAGGACAACAAAGGTGCCGGGGATAGCACAGGCCAAGGCCGTCAGAACGGCAAGGAGACAAGCGGTCGCGGCGAGGGTCATGAGGCTAGCTTTCTACTGGTGAGGCTGATAGTGACGAGCGCCGCCTGAGCCAGGACGATGACCGGACCGGTGGGCAGCGGGCCGTGCGCAATGGAGACATAGCAGCCGAGAGCAGCGGTGGCCGCGCCGAAGAACCCGGAGAGCGCGATGAAAGGTAGCAAGCGCGTGGTCCAGGGGCGGGCAGCGGCGGCAGGGCTGATGACCACGGCGACCATGAGCACTACGCCGACGACTTTGACGCCGAGCACCGTGATGGCGGTGAGGGCGAAGAAACTAGCCGCGTTGAGGAACGAGGTGCGGATGCCGGCTACCTGGGCAAAACTTGAATCAAAAGTGACTGCGGCCTGCCGGGTGTGAATGAGGAAAAGAAAAAGCAGCACGCAGCCACCGATGATGAGTGTGGACCGTACATCCGCGCGAGTGAGCGTGGAGGCATTTCCCAGCAAATAATCCTGGATTCCGGCCTTGCCAGGCAATGGTCGGCGGGAAATATACTGCATGAGCAGCATTCCCACCGAGAAAAATGTGGTTAGCGTGGCCGCCATCGCAGTGGTTTGCCCCAGGGGAGTTAACCGCGGGATGAGGTGAATGCACCCCACCGCGAGGGTTCCGGTGAGCAGGGCGCCGCAAGAAAGAAGCCAGACATTTCGCCCGTCCCAGCCAATGGCGGTGGCCACGAGGAAGGCGGTGAGCAGTCCAGGCAGGGAAGAATGCGAGATGGCATCGGCCAGCAGGCTGGTGCGGCGAACATATACCAGTGGGCCTAGCGCGCCAGCGCAGCCACCGATGAGCACGGTGCCCAGGAGTGCCTGGGTATAGGTGTAGTTCTGAAGAAGCTCGAGTGGGTTCATGATGGCAGGGAAAACATGTCGGCAATGGCGGACTCGGTAAGTACCTGCTCGGTGGGGCCAGCAGCAATGAGCCGGCCGTGGCCGACCATGAGGACCTCATCGCAAAAGTCGGCGACCTCCGCCAGGTTGTGATGCACCAGCAGGATGGTCACGCCGTTCTCGCGCAGTTCCTTGAGTACATCCATGATGGCGCGCTGACTCGCGGCATCGACACCAGCGAAGGGCTCGTCGAGGATGATGAATTCCGGCTCGCTAACGAGCGTGCGCGCCAACAACACGCGCTGGCGCTGACCACCAGACAGGGCGGAAATCGGCAGCTGCGCGTGTGCCTGCATTCCGGTGCGGGAAAGCGCGGCGTGAGCGGCGTCTTTGTCAGCGCGGCTGGGCCACTGCCACCAGCGCAGCCCGGCGGTGCGGCCCATCAGGGCGATGTCGAAGGCGGTGGCAGGGTAATTCCAGTCGATATCCGCATGTTGTGGCATATATCCGAGACGCTGCCGAAAATGTGCCAGATCGACGCCATCGAAGGTCATCGACCCGCAGGCTAGAGGCGGAAGGAGCCCTACCAGCGTGCGGACCAGAGTAGACTTTCCCGACCCGTTCGCACCCACCAGCCCGGTGATAGTCGCGGGGGTGAGGGTGAAGGAGGCGTCGTGAAGCACCGGCGTGCGGGGATAGCCGGCGGTGAGGTTTCCTACGCTGAGCATTAGCTTAGTGCTTTCGCCACGGCGCTAGCGTTATGTTCGAAGGCTCCGAGGTAGGTATCGGTTGGGGCTTCCGGGCCGAGGGTATCGGCAAAGAGCTCTTCATCCGAGATGGTGACTGTCCAGTTGCGGGTTTCTACGGCTTCCTTGAGAGAAGTGATGGCCTGTGGGTTCGCCTGGTTATCTTGGAAGATAACGGGGACCTTCTTCTCCGCGATCGTATCCGCGAGCTCGGAGATCTCAGTGGCGGACTTGGTGGCTTCGGTGGTCACGAAGTCGGTGGCTTGGACTTCAAAGTCGAAGGTCTTGCCGAAGTAGTTGAAGGCGTCATGGCCGGTGATGAGGACGCGCGGGGAGGCGTTTTCGAGTTCCTTAGCCGCTTTGTCATGCGCGGCTGCAATCTTGTCTTCATATTCATCGGCGGCCGCGGCATAGTCTTCGGCATTGTCAGAGTCGATTTCGCCGAGTTTGGTGCCGATGTGATCGACGACCTGGCTCCACAGCTCGGGGCTATTCCAGATGTGCGGGTCGTAGAGTTTTTCGCCCTTGTCACCTTGCTCGGGCCACGGCAGAAGGTCAGCAGTATCGAGCTGTTCGCCGACAGCTAGCTGCTTCTCACCGAGGGAGGAGAGCTGGTCCACCATTTGCGCCTCGAGGTGAAGGCCATTCCAGAGGACGAGGTCGGCGTCCTGCATCTTTTCAATATCGCGCGTGGTGGGCTGGTAGGTGTGCGGATCGCCGCCGGGACCGACCATGGTGGTGATGTCGGCGTCCGGGGCGATATTGGCGGCCGCATCAGCCAAGTAACCAGTCGTGGCGAAGATCGTCAGATTGTCGTCCTGGGCTTCGGCGGAGTCGCTGCTGGTGCAGGCAGTCAGCGCGGTGGCAGCCACGAGGGAAGCGAGGGGAAGCGCAATAAGTTTCTTCACGGGAAACCTCTCTTATTAAAAGTGAATGTCGATGTTCAATAGATTGAAGTTGAAAGAGCATAAGACCTGAAACCTTTGGAAGCAATAGGCTGAACTACGATGGGGGTATGCACATCAGTGAGCTGCCCGAACGCACCCAGGATTACCTCAAGATCCTCTGGACCTATGAGGAGAAAGAGGGCGCTAATACCGCGATGCCGCTGGGGGACCTAGCTAAAGCGGCGGGGCAGAAGCTGCCCACCACGTCGGAGGCGGTCAAGCGCCTGGCCGCGAAGGGGCTGGTGGAACACGAACGCTACTTCGGTGTTCGGCTTGTTGAGGAAGGCCGGCGGCTGGCTGTGGCAATGGTGCGCCGGCATCGGCTCCTGGAAACCTTCCTCGTGCGCACTCTGGGCTATACCTGGGATGAGGTGCACGATGAGGCAGAAATGCTAGAGCACGCGACGTCCGACAGGCTCGTTGAACGTCTTGATTCTTTCCTGGGCAACCCCGCCCGCGATCCGCATGGTGATCCCATACCTGCCCCGGATGGCACTGCCGAGCCGGTCTCGCGCATTACGCTTATCGACGTCCCCGCGCAGACCCCCGTCACCGTGGAGCAGGTCACTGACGCTGATGGCGAATTTTTGCGCTACCTGGATAAATATGGAGTGCGGCCGGGAGTAGAATTGACCGTCGTTGCCCCTTCGGTTGCGGGTGTGCTCGAGGTTGCCGTCGATGAAGGTTCACACTTCCCCCTCGGGGAATCCGCTGCGCGCGGCATTGCCGTACGCAGCTTTGGCGAAGCGGAAGCTTAGCTGTCCCACATGCGGGCGACGGCGAGGCGGTCAACCTTGCCGGGACCGGTGGTGGGGAGCTGGGCCAGGCGCTTGAAGTCCTTGGGGATTTGCCACCGGGGAAGGCCACTATCGTCGAGAGCCACAAGGATATCGCCGACATCCGCCCATCCGGTATAGGCAGCGACGATCATCTGTCCCAAGCGTGGGTGGGGGATGCCGACCACGCACACGCCGTCCACTCCCGGCACGCGAAGGATGTGCTGCTCGAGCTGCTCTGGGTGGAGCTTGAGCCCGCCGGTGTTCAGGATGTTGTCGAGGCGCCCGGTGACGGTGAGGTGGCCGTCGTGAAGCGCGCCGGCGTCGGAGGTAGCAAACCACGAGGTACCGGACTCATCGACCATGAAGGCATCTGAGTCCACGTTTCGATAGCCCTGCGCAATCATGGGCCCGCCAAGGTAAATGCGCCCCTCGTCGCCGATGCGAACAAGAGCGCGATCCAGTGGCTGTCCGTTGTAGACGCAGCCACCGGAAGTCTCCGAGGAACCGTAGGTGGTGACGATGGTGATGCGCAGCTTCTTCGCTGACTCCAACAACTGTGGGTGGGTGGCAGCACCTCCGACGAGGATGGCGTCAAAGGTGCGCAGGGCCTCGATTCCCTCTAGCGAATCCATGGCCTTGGCCAGCTGCATGGGGGTCAGGCCCGTGTATGAGCGATCCCCGGTGGCGGCCAGCTCGTGCGCGGCGCGGGCGAAATTGGGGATGGAAAAACCTTCCGACAGGTCAAGGCAGAGCGGCTCCACGCCCGCGACGAGGGAGCGCACCAATACCTGGATGCCCGCGATATGGGAGGCGGGCATGGCTAGTAGCCACTGACCGGTGCCGCCTAAAGTCCGGTGCGTGGCATCGGCACTAGACACCAAGTTGGCGGCCGTGAGTTGCGCGCCCTTCGGTGTGCCCGTGGACCCAGAGGTGGCCACGACGAGTGCGATGGAGGAGTCAATAGGTTCTCCTGCGCGCATGTGGTTGCGCAGCAGCTGCGCGCGGGTGCGGTCCTCCGCCGGAATGGGCAGGAAGGTGGCTTGTCCTGCGATGGCCGCTTCCAGATCAGGGAGGATGGCGGCAGGGTCACGCGGATCGACGGGCAGAGGAGAGAGGAAAGTCACGGTTAGTTAGGTTACCGCCCGCGGTGTTCGTAAGGGTTGATGAGCTCATCCTCCTGATCGAAGGGGCGCTCACCGTCCCTCTGAGCCTGCTGGATGCGCCGCAACATCCACACTCGCGATGCAATGACGGCAATGAGCGCGATGGCCGCGAGGGCAATGGCGAAATACAGCACTTCAGGCTCTCCCTGGGTGAAGGTGATTGGTGGTAATTAGGATAGCTGGTAGGTCCCTACCTGCCCTCCCTACTGGCTTAAGCCTTAAGAAGTGGCCTCGTGTGTCTCGGGGGTGTCTTCTTCCGTGGAGAAGCAACCTAGGATAAAAATCAGCACCAGCATGGCGGCGATGGTTGCGCCAACGGCGACGCCCGCCCGTAGCAGCCATGACCATTCGGTAAAGTGTCGCAGGGAAACCAAAAGGATTAGGCAGAGGACAAGTCCGATTGGGCGGGTTATCTGATTGATTTTCTCCGTGGTCAAGGTTGCCTCCGTGGGAGCTATAGTTACTGGCGTTAACTGTCCCGGATATTACTCTCTTTTTATCTTTCGGGTGGAAGAGAAGGCACTAGCCCTCGATGGAGGCCTAGTAGTAGTACGGGAAGTCATCCCAGTTGGGCTCGCGCTTTTCCAGGAAGGACTCCTTGCCCTCGACGGCCTCGTCGGTCATATAGGCCAGGCGGGTGGCCTCGCCGGCGAAGACCTGCTGGCCCATGAGGCCATCATCGGTGAGGTTGAAGGCGAACTTGAGCATGCGCTGGGCGGTGGGGGACTTCATATTGATTTCGCGCCCCATCTTGATGGCGGCGTCCTCCAGATCGGCGTGGTCAACTACCTCGTTGACCGCGCCCATCTCGTACATGCGCTGCGCGTCATAGGTGCGGCCCAAGAAGAAGATCTCGCGGGCGTACTTTTGGCCCACCATCTTGGCCAAGTAGGCCGAGCCATAGCCGGCGTCGAAGGAACCGACGTCGGCGTCGGTCTGCTTGAAGCGTGCTTCCTGGCGGGAGGCGATGGTCATATCGCACACCACGTGCAGGGAGTGCCCGCCGCCGGCGGCCCAACCGTTGACCACGGCGATGACCACCTTGGGCATGGTGCGGATGAGGCGCTGGACCTCCAAGATATGCAGGCGGCCGCCCTCAACCTTCTCGCGGGCGGTGTCGACAGTGGATTCGTCGGCAGTCGCGTCATCATGCGCATGCTCCGTGGCATAGCGATACCCGGAGCGGCCGCGGATGCGCTGGTCACCGCCGGAGCAAAACGCCCAGCCGCCGTCCTTCTGGGAAGGCCCGTTGCCGGTGAGAAGTACTGTTCCTACATCCGGGGTGCGGCGCGCGTGGTCCAGCGCGCGGTAAAGCTCATCTACCGTGTGCGGGCGAAACGCATTGCGCACCTCAGGGCGGTCGAAGGCGATGCGGACGATGCCATCCTTACGCTGTGGCTTTGGACCGTCACTGTTAAGTCGGTGATAGGTGATATCCGTGAGATCCTCAAAGCCCTTGACGGGCTGCCAGAGCTCCGGCTTGAAAGGGTTATCGGTGCTGTAATTCTTCTGCTCGCTCATGGCACACCAGCTTAATTGGAAAGCAGTGCGCCGGAAGTATAGTCCCCATTCCCAACCCTCACCCACACTCTCCGCCCAGCGCGGCGGTGATAAACAATAAACAATACTGCGGGATTATCCCCGTCAATGTGCACGTGTACTCCGTACCAGCGCGGTACACCATACAGTGGGACGGAATCGAACCTCCCTGCCTTCTTGCGCTACGAAGGCGCCTGAGAAGCACTGGACTTTTCCCTGCCCAGTAAGGGTTGCGCTCGCTGCGAAGAGGGTGGGCTACCGTCGCGCGCATGAGGCGCGCGACGTGACTACATGTCGAACGACATGACTACGTGCCGCAAGAATGCGGCACAACTAGCGGCAGACCTTATTTAGTTATCAGTTCCGTATTCCAGTTCAGCTGCTGGATGCGGGTATCCAGCTCGCGGTACTGGCGGGCCAGATCGTCGGCGCGCTCGCGCAACTTCGGCACGGGCACCGTGGCCACGAACTTGATCTCTGAGCGGGAGTAACGGTCGTGGCGCGCACCCGCACGCTCTGCCAGTCCCTGGTAGATGCGGCGCTTGCGTAGCAGACCATCACGCAGCGCCAGCGCTTCCATGAGCGTGATCTCATCGTCGAACGCGGTGGCCGTGTTCGTGGCGTTGATGGCGATGACGAGCTCATCGATGCGCTTGGTCACGCCCTCGAGTTCGCGGAGGAGATCGGTCGGATTTTCATCCGGTTCATCGCCTTCCTGAATGCGGACCGTCGCCGCGAGGCGGTCACTCAGCGAGTTGAGGCGCTCCTGCGCCTGGGCACGCTCGGCCAAGGCTTCAGCCAGTAGCATGGTTGCTCCTTCACCCTTGATGGGATTCATTGTCTAAGCAATTGTACGGCAGTCAGTAGGCTCCGCCTTAGAGCCGTGACGGTTCTAACAAATAGTGGCCTAAAACTTCGATGATCTGGGGCCTTATTTGATCGATATGTACGTCGTGCACGCTTGGTCGGTACGTTTTCGTAAATATGCCCGCAGATTTTCGGATTTGGGGGACCTTATTTACCAAAACGTACCGCGGGCTCCGTGATTAACGTTGAGCCCGCGCGGAAACCGCTACCCAATAAACATGAACGCAAACAGCGTGTTGAGCACCGTCGCCACAATCATGGGCACGGAGGTGCGCTTGACCAATTGGATGGGGTTGACCTTGATGGCGCCGGCAACAATGAGCACCGCGGCGTTGACCGGGGAGACCTGGCGCATGAGGTTGGACGTTCCCCAAATGGCGGTGAGCATCTGCGGGGCGTGGATGGAGGTCTGCGAGGCCAGGTTGGGCACTACCTCAGAGAAGGCGAAGTAAGGCGCGGTGCCGGAGCCGGTGAGTGCTGCCATCGCGGCGGTGGCGGCGACGAAGATGAGGACGATGAGGACGGCGGCGCCGGAGGAGCCCTCGGCGGCGTCGATAAGCATGTCAATGACGCCCATCTGCGTAATACCTTCCACCAGGACGGCGGCGGCAACCAGCAGGGCCACGACGCCCGCAGCGCCCTCGCCCATGCCCTTGAAGAAGCTGGAGATGGAATCCACCGCACCCGTGACGGTGCGCTTGCGGATGGACTCGATGATCATCGCGATGAACAGGGAGACCACGGTCACCGGGAGGATGCCGCCCTCAAAGGGGATAACGCCCATGCGGTTGAGGATGGCGGAGATGATGATGAGTAGCAGCGGCATGAGCGGGAGCACGGCGTAGTAACCCGGCAGGGAAGCGGCGCGGGCGATGGCTTCCTCAGTGGCTTTATCGCTCATCGAGTCGGCGGTGACTTCACCGGAGGCCAGGGCTTTGCGGGCATCCGCCTTATCGCAGCGGTGCTGCCACCACATGTGGACGAAGGCCGTGATGAGCAGCGTGGGAACCGTGGCGTAGGCGACGGCGCCGTAGACGAATTCCGTCGGCGTCATGTTGGTGAGGTCGGCGCCCTGAATGAGGCCGGCCTCCAGCGGGGTGGGAACGATGGTGGAGGAGGTCACCACGATGGCGCCCACGGTCAGGGGTGTCAGGCCCGCAGCGATGAGTGCTGGAAGGAGCGTGGCCACGAGCAATAGGGAAAGCGCTGCGGCCGAGGGGATCACCAGTGAGAGCAGCGTGCCCAGGATGAAGCCCACTGGGACCAGCCAGTAGGAGCCTTTGAAGCGCTTGAGCGGTGAGGAGAGCACCACGACCGTCTTGGCATCCGCGCCGATGTGGCGCATATAGGACACAAAGCCGAAGAGCACCATAATCGCCATACCGATGCCGGAGAAGCGCGACTTGAACAGCGCGTCCACGACGAGCAGCTGGTCGTAGAAGGCATTGCCGGTCGCTTCAATTTCTGTGGTTCGGAAGTCCGCGCGCCCAGTGAGAGCGGCGAGCATGAGCAGGATTACGCCAACGGCAAAGATGGAGGCCGCGGCGTGGACTTTCTTATAGATGAGGTAGACAACTGCGGCGATGGCCAGTAGCGCGATGAGAAGGTAGAGCATGTAAAGATCCTTCTTCTGGTTATATCCACTTACTGTTTAAAGGTAACACCGGCTATGACAGGTGTCGCGCTCAACCCCCCCCACACGTACGATGAACGTCATGCACATTGATGACGTCCTCGACCGCGCCCACGTGGTCTCCCTTCCACTCGCCGTGAAGTTCCGTGGCATTACGACCCGGGAAGCATTGCTTATCGATGGCCCCGCGGGCTGGGGTGAGTTCGCCCCCTTCCTGGAGTACGGGGCGGAGGAATCCGCCCGCTGGCTCGCCGCCGGGCTGGAAGCGGCCTACGAAGGCTTTCCGGAACCCGTGCGCGAGTGGGTAGAAGTCAACGGCACCGTCCCTGCGGTTCCTGCCGAGCAGGTGCCGGAGGTCATGGAGCGCTATCCCGGCTGCCGCACCTTCAAAATCAAGGTGGCGGAGAAGGGGCAGACCCTAGAGGACGATATCGCGCGCGTTCACGCTGTCCGCGCCTACATCGAGGCACAGGGTCGCGTGCCGGTTTTGCGCGTCGACGCCAACTGCGGCTGGAGCGTTGAGGAAGCCGTCACCGCGGCCAAGGAGCTCATGCCGCTGGATTACATGGAGCAGCCGTGCAAGACCGTTGAGGAACTCAAGGAGGTGCGCACCCAGCTCATGCGCGCCGGGATTTTCGTGCGGGTGGCGGCGGATGAATCTATCCGCAAGGCCAGCGACCCTTATCGGGTGGCGGAATTGCAAGCGGCTGATGTCGCCGTGGTTAAGCCCGCGCCGCTGGGCGGGGTGCGCAAAGTACTCGAGGTAGCCTCCCACCTGCGCGAGCGCCACATGGACATCACGGTGGCCTCTGCCCTGGATACCTCGGTGGGAATCTCCATGGGACTTGCCGCAGTGGCCGCCTTGCCGCAAATCTATGACGACGAAGACATCGACGTCACCCCGGCCGCTGCGGGCCTGGCCACCGGGTCGCTGTTCCTGGAGGATGTGACAGCACCACGCGAGCTTGTCGACGGTCACCTGCGCGCCGAAGCCCTCACCCCCGACCCGGATCGCCTGAGCACACTCGCCGCGCCGGGCGAGCGCCGCGAGTGGTGGTTCGAGCGCGTGCGCGAGTGCTGGCCGCACCTTTAAAAACACAGCTCACGGTACATGTCCGGAGGGCAGCGTAGGCTGGCGGGCATGACCATTTCCGTGAAAGACGCGCACCTGCACAACCTTCGCAACGTGGATGTGGACCTTCCACGCGGCCAGCTCGTGGCCGTGACGGGGGTGTCCGGTTCCGGCAAGTCCTCGCTGGCCTTCGGCACCATTCATGGCGAAGGCCAGCGCCGCTACCTGGAATCCGTCGCGCCCTTTGCTCGACGCCTCATCGCTTCAGCGGTGGACCCGCAGGTCGGCCGCATCGAGGGGCTGCCGCCGACGGTGGCGTTGCAGCAGTCGGCGTCGGCAAGCAGCGCGCGCTCCACCGTGGGCACGATCTCCGCCATGTCTAACTCCGTGCGCCTTCTTTACTCGCGCTGCGGTGACAACCCGGAGGGCCTGTACTCCGATTCCTTCTCCCCGAATACCCCAGAAGGCATGTGCCCGGAGTGCCAGGGCACCGGCGTGGTCCACGAACCCACGGAGGCGTCCATGGTGCCGGACCCCAGCCTGAGCATCGAGGAAGGCGCGATTGCTGCGTGGCCCGGAGCCTGGGCGGGCAAGAACTTCCACGACATTCTGCAAGAACTGGGCTATGACTTGGATTCACCGTGGGAGGATTTGCCGAAGAAAGACCGCGAGTGGATCCTCTTCACCGAGGAGCGCCCGGTGGTAACCGTCAAGCCGCGCCGCGGGGCGGATCAGATCCAGCGCAACTATGAGGGCACGTGGCGCTCCGTGGCCAGCTACCTGACCAAGACCTATGCGGAGACGAAGTCGGATACACTCCGCGCCCGCGTCTTGAGCTTCATGGAAACCCGCCGCTGCGATACCTGTGACGGGCGCCGGCTAACGGTCAAGGCGCTCAAGGTTACCTATGCCGGGCTGCCGATCGACCGTTTCAATGCCCTCCCGCTCAGCGAAGCCTTCGAGCTCCTCAAAGCCCAAAAGCCGCAACCGAATGACGCGGAAGATCTGCTGCTTAAAGCGCTTCTCCCCGCCTTTGAATCGGCCCTGGAACTCGGCCTTGGGCACCTTAGCTTGGATAGGCCGACGGAGACGCTCTCCGGCGGTGAGGTCCAACGCCTGCGCCTGGCTGCGCAGCTGCGCTCCGGGCTCTATGGCGTGACCTATGTCCTGGATGAGCCGTCGGCGGGCCTGCACCCAGTGGAGAGGGGCGCGGTGCTCGACATGTGCCGGCGCTTCATCGCGGAGGGTAACTCAGTGCTGCTGGTGGAGCACGACATGGAGCTAGTTAAGCACGCCGATTGGATCGTGGACGTCGGCCCGCTCGCCGGTGAGCGCGGCGGCCAGGTGGTGTATTCGGGCCCTGTTGCCGATTACATAGAGGCGGCGGACTCTGCAGATACTCCCACCGCGCGTGCCTTGGCGCGCCCGCGCCCCACGCCCAAGGTCGAAGCGCGATCGGCGCACGGTGATATCGCGCTGCGCCGGGTGCACTCGCACACCATCGATGGCCTCAACGTGGACTTCGGACTCGGCCAGTTTACGGCCATTACTGGGCTTTCGGGTTCCGGCAAATCCACGTTGCTGGCCGCACTCCATGACATGCTCACGGGGCCGGACTGTCCGAAGCAGGTCAAGCGCGTGGTCTCCATTACCCAAAAGCCAATCGGCCGAACCCCGCGCTCCACGGTGGCGACGTACACCAACCTCTTCGACAACGTGCGCAAGCTCTTCGCGGCCACCCCGGAGGCCAAGAAGAAGAAATGGACGGTCTCGCGCTTTTCCTACAACGTTAAGCAAGGCCAGTGCCCCACCTGCGGTGGCGCCGGCCAGATCGAGGTCGAGCTGGTCTTCCTTCCAGGCTCCTATACCCAGTGCCCGGATTGCCAGGGACAGCGCTATAACGATGACACCTTGTCCATCCGCTGGAAGGACAGGACCATCGCGGACATCCTCGACCTTACGGTGGAAGAGGCCCTGGAGGTCTTTGCAGATGAAGCGCCGATCCTCCACGCGCTGCAAACCTTGGAAGCGGTGGGGCTAGGTTACCTGCGCTTGGGCCAGGGCGCTCCGGAGCTTTCCGGCGGTGAAGCGCAGCGCATCAAGCTTGCCACGGAGCTGCAGCGCTCCCGAAACTCGCGCCGGGGCCATACCGTCTACCTGCTGGATGAGCCCACCGTCGGGTTGCACCCGGCCGATATCGACCTGCTCATCGCTGAGCTGCACTCGCTGGTGGAGGCCTCCCATACTGTCGTGGTGGCAGATCATGACCGTCACCTCATTGCCGGCGCTGACCGGGTTATTGAGATGGGCCCGGGGTCTGGTTCGGATGGCGGAAAGATTGTGGCGGATGGCACGCCGGGTCAGGTTTCCACGGGACTAACGCCCACCGGGCGGGTGCTAAGTGGCGCGGGTGCACGATAAGGTAAATCCCATGACCAACAACAACGGCGACAACGAGACGCGGCAGTTCGGCCGCGTCACCGGTGAGAACGAAACCCGCCAGTTCGGCGCGCCCCAACAGCAGCCGCCACAGCGTCCCCAACAACACTTCCCGGAGCCCGGATCCCAAAACACGCAGGCCTATGGTCAGCCCTATCAGCAGGGCTATGACCAGAACTATCAGCAGCCGCAATATGACCCGGTCCCGTCCAGCTACCAGGTGGAGCAGCCGAAGAAGGGCGGGGGAGCCCTGTCCTATGTCTTCGCGGCCATCGCTGCTATCGCCGTCGTTTTCGCCGGCGTGCTGTTCTTCCTGTGGCGCGGTGCGGCAGCGGATGCTGACAAACCCGCCCCGGAGCCGGTTACCGAGACCGTGACCACCGAGGTTCCCACCACGGTGACCACCACCAAGAGCTCGCCGCGGGATAACCTCCCCACCGATATTCCGACGGAGCTGCCGACGGAGCTGCCGCCGGACGTCCAGGACCGTGTGGACCAGGGTGGAGCCGAATTGGAAGGGTTGATCAATGACCTCTTCGAGCAATTCGATTCGGGCATGGAAGAGCTCGATACGGGTGGTGCAGGCAATGCCTAATACTGAATCTCACACCGAGCCCACTGCCTCCGCGCAGCCGGAGTCGATGCAGCTGGCCGAAGCACTGGCGGCCCAGCTTTCGCGGCACCTCACCGACGTGGTTATCTGCCCGGGTTCGCGCAGCGCACCGCTGTCTTTGGCGCTTCTCGCGCGCAGCGATATTCGCGTGCATACCCGCCTGGATGAGCGCTCCGCCGCTTTCGCTGCTTTAGGTTTGGCACGCGTCCAACGCCGGCACGTCGGCATCGTGATGACCTCCGGCACCGCGGTGGCTAATGCCCTGCCCGCGATGGTGGAGGCGCATTACTCGCATACCCCGCTGGCCGTCATCAGCGCGGACCGGCCGGCCCGCTTGGTGGGCACGGGGGCCTCCCAGACCATCGAGCAGCCCGGCATCTTCGGCGTGTATGCGGAGACCACCCAGGTGGAGAGCACGAGTGATATCCCGCTTATCGCGGAGCGCTTTTTGAATGACCGCCAGGTGCACATCAACGTGGCTCTCGATGCCCCGCTGGTAGGCGAAGAGCTGCCCAGCACCCCGACGGATTACACGCAGCACCGCGCGCACACCCCGCGCTGGTCCAATCACGGCGAGGTGGCCGTCGATCTCAGCCGCAACACGCTCGTCATCGCGGGCGATGAGGCCTGGGAGGTCGAGGGGCTGGAGGACGTCCCCACCATTGCCGAGCCCACTGCACCCGCGCCCTATCACCCGGTGCACCCGGCCGCGGCGCACCTCTTCCGCCGCGCCCAAGTCTCCGCCAATGATTACGTGGTCAACACCAAGGTGGAACAGGTTATCGTCGTGGGCCATCCCACCCTGCACCGCGGCGTCCTGGCGTTGCTCAGTGATCCCGATATCGACCTCATCTGCCTGTCCCGCACGGAGGATTTCACCAACCCGCGCGGTGCGGCTGCGCAGTTGGGCACCACCGTCAAGACCAGCGGCGAGCCCACGCGCGAATGGATGAAGATCTGCGAAGGCGCCGCACAGATGGCGGCCGAGGGTGTACGCGAGGTCCTCGCGGAGGCCACAGGCGAGGACGCCACCAAGCCCGAGATCGGCTTTACCGGACTCCACGTCGCCGCCGCGGTGGGGGACACCCTCGCCGTCGGCGACACCCTCGTGCTCGGAGCCTCTAACGCGGTGCGGGATGCCTCCTTCATCGGTCTGCCTTTCGACGGCGTGGAAACCTACTCGCCGCGCGGGGCCGCCGGCATCGACGGCACCGTCGCGCAGGCCATCGGTATCGCGCTGGCCACCCAGTCCCGCGAGGCCGACGCACCCCGCGCCCCACGCACCGTGGCGCTCATGGGGGATGTCACCTTCCTGCACGACGCCACCTCCCTCATCCTCCCCGAGGACAACCCGCGCCCAGAGAACCTCACCGTCGTCGTCTCAAACGACGACGGCGGAGGCATCTTCGAGGTGCTTGAACAAGGCCGCGAGCCCCTGCGCCCCTCCTTCGAGAGGGCCTTTGGGACGCCGCATGGGGTGGGCGTCGCCAAGCTGGCGGAAGCCTGCGGCGCTGAGCACCGCGAGGTGAGCTCGGCGCAGGAGCTTCTCGATGTCCTCGCGGAGCTGAAGGAATACTCCACCGGCATCACCGTGGTGGAGGCACATACCACCCGGTCCTCGCGCCGTGCGCTACAGGAAGCGCTGAACGCCAAGGTAGGTCAGTAAATGCCGCGGCGCCGCGTGCGCCAGCTGATCCTGGTGCTGTATGCCGCAGCTTTAGTGGGCATGGCGGGAATGGTCATCGGTCCTTTCCTCAATGACCGCACCATAGGCGCCAACCCCGGGCGCGCCCTGGCCACGGTGACGGATGTCGGTACCTTACGCACCTTCGTGGATTTCCAGGATTCGAAAGGGATTTATCACACCCCGCCCACCGGACTGCTTTATCCCACCGGGCTGGGGGAGGGGCAACAGGTGTGGGTGCTCTATGCCAAGAGCAACCCGGACCTAGTCAAGGTGGAAGGCCGAGAATGGACGCTATCGATCATTCCGGCGTTGTCCTCTGCGGCCGTGGCCACCTTGATCGCCGGGGCATGCTGGTGGGCAAGCGGGAAAATTAACCGGAATTTAGCGCGTGCTTTACCAGCTGAGCACCCAGGAAAGGAATGATGGGGCACATGCGTGTAGCCATCGTCGCGGAATCCTTCTTGCCTAACGTCAACGGAGTGACCAACTCTGTGCTGCGTGTCCTCGAACACCTCCACGAGCACGGCCATGAGGCCATCGTCATCGCCCCCGGCGCCCGGGATGGGCAGGAGGAGATCCCCGATTATCTCGGCTTCACCATCGTGCGCGTGCCCACCGTGCGGGTGCCGCTGGTGGATTCGCTCCCGGTCGGGGTGCCCACCTCCGCAGTGGACGAGGCGCTGCGCGAGTTCAAGCCGGACATCATCCACCTGGCCAGTCCCTTCGTTCTCGGAGCTGCGGGCGCATTCTCCGCACGTCAGCTGCGCATTCCTGCAGTGGCGCTGTACCAGACGGACGTCGCGGGATTTGCCACCAAGTACCACGCCTCCGCGCTGGCCTATGGGGTGTGGGAGTGGCTGCGCACCATCCACAATGCGTGCCAGATGACTCTCGCGCCCTCCTCACTGACCATCAGCGACTTGGAGAAGCACCACATTAAGAACGTACGCCACTGGGGCCGCGGCGTGGATTCGGAGCGCTTCCACCCCTCGAAGCGCTCGGCCGCACTGCGCCGCGAGTGGGATCCCACAGGAAGCAAGAAGATCGTCGGCTTTGTGGGACGCCTGGCCGCGGAGAAGGGCGTGCACCGCCTGTCGGCCCTTAACGGTCGCGAAGACATTCAGCTCGTCATTGTTGGCGATGGCCCAGAGCGCCCGCTGCTGGAGGCGCAGCTGCCAGATGCAGTCTTTACCGGGGCATTGGGCGGCGAGGAGCTCGCGGCGGCCTATGCCTCCCTCGACATCTTCGTGCACGCCGGCGAGTTCGAGACCTTCTGCCAGGCCATCCAGGAGGCGCAGGCCTCAGGCGTGCCCACCATCGGCCCGCGCGCGGGCGGCCCAGTAGACCTCATCGAGGAGGGCTATAACGGGCTGCTTCTCGATGTCCCCACGTTCGTTGAGGACCTCCCCAATGCGGTGGACGCGCTGCTTAACCCGGAGATTCACCAGGAGATGCGGGAGAACGCCCGGAAGTCGATTTCCTCCAAGACCTGGCCGGCTCTCTGTGAGCAGCTGCTGGGCTACTACGAGGAAGTTCTGGAGGGTGTCCGCGAGGTGCCGCTGACCATTTTGGGCCAGCGCCCGGAGCTGCCGCGCTGGGCCGCTCGCGCCCTGGGGGCGCGCGTGGCCTAGACTAGGCGCTTGTGTCTAAGGCAGATCTGGAGAAGAAGCCCTTCGATGTCGCGCGCATGTTTGACGCGGTGGGCAAGAAGTACGACATCACCAACACGGTGCTGTCCTTTGGTCAGGACGCGCGCTGGCGCCGTCTGACGCGTGAGCGGCTCAACCTGCAGCCGGGGGAGAAGGTCCTCGACCTCGCCGCTGGAACGGCCGTCTCTACCGAGGAGCTGTCCAAGTCCGGCGCGTGGTGCGTGGCCTGTGATTTTTCACTCGGCATGCTCGCGGCTGGCGCGGAGCGCGATGTTCCCAAGGTAGCCGGCGATGGAATGCGCCTGCCTTTTGCGGATAACACCTTCGATGCGGTGACCATCTCCTATGGTCTGCGCAATATCCACGACTTCGAGCTGGGCCTGCGGGAGATGGCGCGCGTGACCAAACCCGGCGGGCGCCTGGCGGTAGCGGAGTTTTCCAAGCCGGTCATCCCGGTCTTCGGCACCGTGTACAAGGAGTATTTGACCCGCCTGCTGCCGCCGATTGCCAAGGTGGTCTCCTCCAACCCGGAGGCCTATATCTACCTCGCAGAATCCATCCGCGCGTGGCCGGAGCAGCACGAGCTAGCCGCCGCCATCAACCGCAACGGCTGGGAACAGGCGGGCTGGCGCAACCTGACGTGTGGCATCGTGGCGTTGCACTCCGCGGTGAAGCCGGCCTAAAGGCCTTAGGCCCAAAGGGGAGTATCGCGGCGCAGCGTGGAGACCGCCCCGCCCGCCAGCCGCCAGGCGCGGGCAAGCAGGTCCTTGTCCTCGTCGGTGATGAGGTTGCCCATGAGGCGTGCGGCGGCCGGCATGAGCATGCGGCCGATGGGGCCGCGCATGGCCACAGGTCCGGCGAGCGGCAGGAACTGCGGATAAGTCAGCAGGCGCGCTGCGGTGCGGGCGAGCAGGAAGGCCTCGCCGTACTCGGCGCGCAGACGCTCCGGCCACGCCAAGGTCAGGTCCTTAGTGCCGAGCATCTCTACGGCTAGTGCTGCCGTCTCCAAGCCATAATCGATGCCCTCGCCGTTGAGCGGATTGACGCAGGCGGCGGCGTCACCAATGAGCATCCAGTTTGCGCCGGCCACCCCGGACACCGCGCCACCCATGGGCAGCATCGCCGAGGTGACGTTGCGCAGCTCGCCCAAGCCCCACTCCGAACGCTGCTGCTCAGCGTAGAAATCAAGCGCCTTCTTGGTGTTGAGACGAGCCGGGCGGGCGGCGGTGGACAGCGCACCCAAACCGATGTTGACCCCCTGTCCCAGCGGGAAGATCCAGCCATATCCGGGTTGTACGACCCCCTCGGGGTCCTTGAGCTCCACGTGGGAGTGCATCCACTCCTCGCCGTCGTGGGGCGAATCGGCGTAGGCGCGCGCGGCGATGCCGTAGACCTCCTCGCGGTGCCAGGTGCGGCCCAGCTGCTTGCCAAAGGTCGAGCGCACGCCATCGGCCACGATGACCCACCGCGCGCGCACGCGGCGCTTGCCCACGGAGAACTCCACCAGCCGGTTGCCCTCGAGCTGCGGGGCCGTCGCCGTGCCGGTGAGAAGCTGCGCGCCGGCTTCTTGGGCGGCCTCAACGAGCAGCGCATCGAATTCATAGCGCGGCAGAGCCGTTCCCACCTGCGAGGGGTATGTCGACGGCCACGGGGCGGTTACGGTGCCGCCGAAGCCGTGCAGCTTGAGCCCGCGGTTGCGGTAGGAGGCGTTGACCTCGATGCCGAGGAGCTCCAACTGGTGCATGGCGCGAGGAGTCAGCCCATCGCCGCAGGTCTTGTCGCGGGGGAAGGGGGAGGCGTCGACAAGCAGTGTGTCATGGCCGGCGCGCGCGGCGTGGATAGCGGCGGCAGCGCCGGCGGGCCCGGCGCCTACGATGGCGACGTCAACAAGGGTGGAATCGATCTGCTCCGACATGGGGACTATCATTGCACGGGATAGTGGCCACAAGTGTGTTGAGGGCCGTGCCATGGGCTACGGTAGGTAAACACTAGGATTTTTGAGCTTAAAGGAACACGTTTAATGTCACACGGCCAAACTCACGCCAAGCACGTGGACTTGGGGGATGCGCAGCTCACCGAGCGTATCAACGCCGGGATGGCTGCTGTAGAGGACCTGCTGAACACGGAGCTCGACCGCGGGCAGGACTTCATCAAAGACAAGGTGCGTCACCTCTCCCTGGCTGGGGGCAAGCGTTTCCGCCCGATGATGGCGTTGCTGGCTTCCGAGTTTGGTGAACGCTCGCAATCGCCCGAGGTGATTAAGGCGGCAACCGTGGTGGAAATGGTCCACGTGGCCACGCTCTATCACGACGATGTCATGGATGAAGCAGAGCGGCGCCGCGGCGTGGATTCTGCAAATTTCCGCTGGACTAACTCGGTGGCGATTTTGGCGGGCGATGCCCTCTTGGCGCACGCTTCGCGGCTGATGAGCCAGCTGGATACTCACACTGTGGAGCACTTCGCGGAGACCTTCGAGGAGCTCGTCACCGGCCAGATGCGCGAAACCATCGGTGCCGGCGAAGCTAATGCTGTGGAGCATTACACGGCGGTCATCCGGGAAAAGACCGCGGTGCTCATCGCCTCCGCCGGCTACCTGGGTGCTTACCATGCTGGCGCCGGTCCGGAGCAGTGCGAGGCGCTGCGCCAGATCGGTGCGGCCGTGGGCATGATTTTCCAGATCGTCGACGATGTCATCGACATCTTCTCCGATCCCGAGGAGTCGGGGAAGACCCCGGGCACGGACCTGCGCGAGGGCGTGTTCACCCTGCCGGTGCTCTATGCCCTAGAGGAGGAGGGTGAGGTCGGCGACGAGCTCCGTGCCCTCCTGACGGGCCCGCTGACTGATGACGCCTCCGTGAAGCGCGCCATCGACCTGCTGTGGAAGTCGGGTGGCCGGGACAAGGCGCTTGCCGACGTCAACGCATACCTGCGCGTTGTCGAAGACCAGCTTTCCCTGTTGCCCGAATGCACGGCCAGCGAAGCCCTGCGCCAGTTGGCGGACTACACGGTCCAGCGCGTGGGCTAATAGGTGCTTCTGCCAGGCGATTTGCATGTCGGGCGGCACTTCGTAGTAAAGTACATAACCGCACTCAAGAGTGCATGCCAGGTTGCCCGAGCGGCCAAAGGGAGCGGACTGTAAATCCGCCGGCATTGCCTTCAGAAGTTCGAATCTTCTACCTGGCACAGAATGAATCCCGCAGACGCAAAGATGTGTCTGCGGGATTTTTCGATCCCCGGCCCGGCCGCGGCATAAGGCTAAGGGAGGGTTAAGGGTCATTTCGATCAAATAAGGGGCCCGAGCATCGAGAAATTGGGACGCTATTTGATCGAAATGTCGCTCCGTCGATTGAACGGTCGTGTACCCGGCTTAGTTGTCGTCTGCTCGGCACGGTGGTTGTTTTGGTGCGTTCTTGGGGCGCTTAAAAGCCCTAAAAACACGTCCCATCCTGGCGATTTGTGTTGTTTAAGCGTTTCGGGTTAATCTTTTCAAGGCTTCAACGAGAGCACAGCGGATGAAAGTCCGTTACTCAAAGAGGCTGTGCCCCCTTAGCTCAGTCGGCAGAGCGTTTCCATGGTAAGGAAAAGGTCGACAGTTCGATTCTGTCAGGGGGCTCCATTCATGTTTCTGGAAGGTCCCAGAAGGTGAATATGGCGGTGTAGCTCAGTGGTAGAGCAAGCGACTCATAATCGCTGTGTCGCGAGTTCAATTCTCGCCATCGCTACCGGGAAAGAAAAGCGCCCGCACACGGGCGCTTTTTCATTACCGATTCCCAGCCTTATACGGCACGTGGTTTCCATGGGGAATCATCGTTCTGGTAGGGTTGTGCGTTGTCCCAAAAGGGCACGCAAAGGGGCGTGGCGCAATTGGTAGCGCAACGGTCTCCAAAACCGTAGGTTGCAGGTTCGAGTCCTGTCGCCCCTGCCACATCACTTCAAGGAGGGAATCGCCGTGAGCGATGAAAAGCAGCCGAGCACCGGGGCCCCGCGCCCAACCGGCAAGCGTCAGCTCTCTGGCGCAGCGACCACCTCTACTGATTCCTACACCGACAAGCGCGTTGTGCGCGTCGAGGATAAGAAGGAAGATTCCTTCGGCGGTTCCGTCGGGTCCTTCCCGGGCGAGGTCGTCTCTGAGATGAAGAAGGTCGTCTGGCCTACCGGCAAGGAAATGCTTCAGTACGTCCTCGTGACCTTCGCCTTCCTCATCGTCCTCACCGCCTTGGTGTGGGGCGTGGACACGCTGACCGGCCTCGGAGTTGAAGCAATCCTCGCGCCTTAGTAAACTAATTTCATACTTTCATCCCGCCGCCTTCCCGCTAGCTCGACTAGGGGAAACGGCGGGATACTTTTTGCCCTAGTCCCGCCGGGTAACCTGGTTGGGGACTAGAAGAATGAACACAATTTTGGAGTAGCAGACAATGAGCGAAGAAAACACTGGCACCTCCCTCGAGCAGGCCATGATTGATAACGTCCAGGAACAGGCCGCGGAAGCGGTCGAGGCTACTGAGGAAACCCAGCAGCCGCAGGAGGAGCTTTCTGCCGAGGAGAAGGAAGCCGCCGAGAAGGAAGCTGCTACCAAGGCCGCTGAGGCCGCCCTCGGCGGCGGCTCGGACGAGGCTGAGGCTGAGGGAGCGGGGGAGACGTCGCCAAGCGCTGAAGCAGATGCCGCTGCCGCCGACGCCGAGTACAAGACCCGCCTGCGCGCATTTACCCGCGAACTGAAGAAGCAGCCGGGCAAGTGGTACATCATCCAGTGCTACTCCGGCTACGAGAACAAGGTGAAGACCAACCTGGACATGCGCGCCCAGACCCTCGAGGTGGAGGACTCCATCTTTGAGGTCGTCGTGCCGGTCGAGCAGGTTCTGGAGAAGAAGGACGGCAAGAAGAAGGTTGTTAAGCGCAAGCTGCTTCCGGGCTACGTGCTGGTGCGCATGGAGCTTAACGACGCTGCCTGGTCCGTCGTCCGCGATACCCCCGGTGTGACCTCCTTCGTGGGCAACGAGGGCAACGCCACCCCGGTGAAGATCCGCGACGTGGCCAAGTTCCTCATGCCGAATGACACGACGGTCTCCCCGGAGGCTTCCGCCGCAGACTCCGAGGGCGAGCAGGTTGTTGCCATGCCGGAGAAGGAGGCCGCGAAGGCGTATGCTCACGACTTCGAGGTGGGCGAGGCTGTCACCATCCTGTCCGGCCCGCTGGCTTCCGTGTCCGCCACCATCTCCGAAATCGATCCGGAGACCGGCAAGATGCAGGGCCTGGTGTCCATCTTCGGCCGCGAGACCCCGGTGGAGCTGTCCCCGACGGAAATCGAGCGCATCTCCTAAAAAGCGATTTTGAGCTGGGTGCACGGTGTTCTAAACTTGAACGCCGTGCGCTTTTGCGCATGTTCAAACGTTCATCCTCCGGTGGCCCACAACGCGTGAGCATCCGGACGGGGCGCTGTTATTCATCGTGGCGGCACTCCGGTACCACAGGAAAGAGGTAATTCGATGGCTCCCAAGAAGAAGGTCACTGGCCTGATTAAGCTCCAGATCGAGGCAGGCGCCGCTAACCCGGCTCCGCCGGTCGGCCCGGCACTCGGTGCCCACGGCGTCAACATCATGGAGTTCTGCAAGGCTTATAACGCTGCGACCGAGTCCCAGCGCGGCAACGTCGTTCCGGTGGAAATCACCGTCTACGAGGACCGTTCCTTCGACTTCAAGCTGAAGACCCCGCCGGCAGCGAAGCTCCTGCTCAAGGCCGCTGGCATCAAGAAGGGCTCCGGCGTTCCGCACACCGATAAGGTTGGCTCCGTGACCTGGGATCAGTGCAAGGAGATTGCACAGACCAAGTTCGAGGATCTCAACGCTCGTGACATCGAGAACGGCGCCCGCATCATCGCTGGTACCGCTCGCTCCATGGGCATCACCGTTGACGGCATCCCGGCTAAGTAATAATTCAATTTAATGCGCGATACGTTCTGTATCGCGCGTGGCAGGGCCAGCTTCGGCCCGCTATCACCACATCAATCCAAGAAAAGGAATTGCACTTATGAGCACCAAGTCCAAGGCATACAAGGCTGCCGCTGAGCTGGTAGACCGCTCCCGCCAGTACCGTCCGATCGAGGCCGCCAAGCTGGCCAAGGAGACCTCCTCCAAGAACTTCGACGCTACTGTCGACGTTGTCTTCCGCCTCGGCGTTGACCCGCGCAAGGCTGATCAGCTGGTTCGCGGCACCGTTTCCCTGCCGCACGGCACCGGTAAGGATGTCCGCGTGGCCGTCTTCGCCGAGGGCGACAAGGCTGAGGCCGCTAAGGCTGCTGGCGCCGACATCGTGGGCACCGAAGAGCTGATCGCTGCCATCAACGAGGGCAACATCGACTTCGACGTTGCTATCGCCACCCCGGATCAGATGGCCAAGGTCGGCCGCGTTGCCCGCGTCCTGGGCCCGCGTGGTCTCATGCCGAACCCGAAGACCGGCACCGTGACCGCTGACGTGACCAAGGCTGTGGCCGACGTCAAGGGCGGTAAGATTTCCTTCCGCGTTGACAAGGCTTCCAACCTGCACGCCATCATCGGTAAGGCTTCCTTCGACGCTGAGAAGCTGGCCGAGAACTACGGCGCGCTGTACGACGAGATCCTGCGTCTGAAGCCGTCCTCCGCTAAGGGCATCTACGCCAAGAAGATCACCATCTCCACCACCTCCGGCCCGGGCATCCCGGTCGACGCTTCCGTGGAGAAGAACTACACCGACTAATTGATGTCTGTGTTAACGGCGTAAAGGTCCCGGCTCATTCACGAGCCGGGATTTTTTTATTGCCTTTTTCCTTGCGTGTCGAATTATTTGTACAGGTCAGAGGGCTAAAAACCACTGACAGGTAAAATACAGGCAGGTTCGATGGGCTTTCAAGGAATGTATCGCACAATAATCCTTGTGCGTTTGAGAGAGGCGCATGAGAGATAGAGAGAACACCCTGAGTCTTGCAGGGCGGGCGGCGTGAGAAACCGCCTGATAGTCAAGACCCCTTGCAACGCGGGTTCCGGAATTATCCGGGGCCCGCGTTGTGCTGTGTGTGATGACTTTATCCGCAGCCGGGGGCTAACTTTCCAGCGCACCTGAGGCGCGTGACTGGAAGAGGGGAAGGGGGGCCAGACTAAAGGCACCATGTGCAGTGCTGAATTTCGAAAAGCCCAGGTGAATGCATGCACTCTTCTGTATAAGGTGCCAATACTTTGGTCCTCATGCGCTGGACATCAAGATCGCCTGGCAGCAGGCACTAAGGCGAAGGCCGCTTTAAGGCCGCGGCTTGCCGTTCATCCAGTACACGGACCAGATGACGTCCTCGCGCGGCATTCCCCAGTCGTGCACCGCCAAAGAGCGCACTTCTTTGGCCAGGTCCCCTTCGCCGGATACCCACACTGAATCCGGCGCTGTATCCGCGGAGAAACGAGAACTAAGAAGTTGAACGGCGTGTGCGCTGTGTTCCTCGTGCGGGGCGGCGACCATGGTGAGTGAACGAACCTTGCCGCGCCAGGTCTTCTCAAAGCCGTCTTCAACTTCGGAGTCGTCCGCGATCATGGCAACGACGTCGACGCTGTCCAAGGTTTTCGGTGAAAAGGCTTCGTAGTGCTCCAGGATGTGCCACAGTGCTGGGAGAGCGGAGGCGTCCGCGAGTAACAGCTGTGACTTTCTAGGGGCCTGCCACCGTGCTTGCCCCGTATAGATCCCGGCGGTATCCCCGGGTTGGGCCTTAAGGATCCACCGTGAGCCCGGGCCATTATCGCCATGGGTCACCACATCGACATCTATGGTGCAGGCTTCGTGGTCGAGCCTGCGAATTGTGTACCACCGCAACGCCGGGCGAACGTCGTCAGGCAAGCCAGTGACGGCGGCGCGCACATTGGCATCCTCAACTGGGAAGGGCGAGAACTCCTGCCCGTCCTGGGGCATGAGGAGCCCAAAATACTCATCAGGCCCGGCGAGGGGGTAGGAGCCGAAGGCGGGCGAGTGAAAAGTAAGGCGGTGCAGTCGCGGCTTCAGGCGGGTATTCCCCGTGAGGGTGACGGGTAACAAGCGGTGATGCGTCAAAGGAATTGGTCCTAGGTATAAGGGAAATTTGAATCCATCATAAAGCAGAGGTTAGGCTTGCCTCAAGTAGATTAGGGGTGTGACGGCTTGTGTGCTCGTTCCCATCGAAGGAAAGGTTAATTCCATGGTTGTTATCCACCGGCGTGCGAAAGCCGTGCTCGCGATTGTCTCGGCGGCAGCGATTGCTCTGACGGGGTGCTCGCGCGGAAGCGGTGAGGACAGTGCGGGTGCAGGCAGCGCTGATGAGGTGCGGGTCGCCAGCTTGGGGCTTGGCGACGCCGATACTGTCCTCGCGCTCGGAATCACCCCCGTTGCCGTAGCGCCCTGGGGAGCGCAGGGCGATGGTGATCCCTCCGGTGTGGGCCCATGGGCGAAAGAACTTCTGGGAGATGCCCAGCCTGAGGTCATCTATAACACCGCTTCCGGGTTCACGGCCGATGTTCTTGAGCAGGTCACGGCTTCGGACCCCACGCAGATCATCGCTGTCAATCAGGCAGTGGACCAGGAAGCGCAGAAGTCCCTCGAGGAGATCGCGCCGCTGACCATCAAGCCGGAGGGCTTCGAAGACTGGCAGGTTCCCTGGGAAGAGCAGGTTAAGACCATCGCCTCTGCCGTTGAGAAGGAAGAGGAGGGTGACAAGCTTATTGACAAGGCGCAAGGCGCCTTCGATAAATTCAAGGAATCTCACCCGGAGCTTAACGGCAAACGCGCGGCCATCGTCATGCCCTATGACGGAAAGCTGGGCCTCTACACTTCCGATGATGGCCGCGGTCAATTCATCGAAGACCTTGGCTTTGAGATTCCGCAGGAGCTGGAGGGGGATGGCTCGAGCTTCTTCGTGGACTACGCCCCAGAGAACTACTCCCAGCTCAACAACGTGGACTACCTGTTCGTCTTGGATTACAACGGTGCAGTCGACGAGCTGAAGAAGGATTCGACGTTCCAAGGCCTGGACGTGGTCAAGGATGGCCGCGTCCGCTACCTAGAAACGGATACCGGCAACGCCATGAGCATGCCGAACCCGCTCACCATTCCTTGGGCTGTCGATAAGTTTGAAGAGCAACTCTAAGTGCTCGTACTACCGAGAAACGCCGGGGCCACCCGCGGCGAGCTAGATTCGCGGGGGAGGGGACGCGTGCTCCTCACCAGCGCTCTGGTTGTGATTTCACTGCTTCTCCTCGTCTGCTCGTTGATGGTGGGATCGCGTTCCATCGCCATGTCTGAGCTCCTTCCCGCCTTCCTCCATGAAAGCCAGCCGGAGATAGAAAATATCGTGTGGGACTTACGTATGCCGCGCACCTTCTTGGCGTACTTCGCGGGTGCAGCCATTGCGGTCTCCGGTGTCATCGCCCAGACGTGGACCAAGAACCCCTTGGCCGATCCCGGCTTCATTGGTATCACTGCGGGTGCTTCCTTCCTTGTTGCGCTCGGGACGGCGTTGGGGCTTGCCACCTCGCTGGGGATGCGGACGGCGCTCGCGCTGGTGGGAGCCGGTTTGGCCACGGTAGTGGTTCTGGGTGTTTCCCGGCGGTTTCCTGATTCCCTGACGCTGCTTCTTGTGGGTGCAGGAGTATCGGCTGCCTTAAGTTCTGGCGCCATGCTGATCGGCTTGTATTCCACGGATGTGCTCGACAGCATGCGCCGCTGGACCATCGGCTCCACCTTTGGGCGCGGCCCCGGGGAGGTCGCGATTGCAGCCGGTGGTCTGCTCGTCGGGCTCATCATTGCCGCGAGTGTGGCGCGCCCGCTTGATCTGTTGGCCATGGGTGAGGAGTCTTCGGTTGCCTTGGGTAGCTCGCCGGCACTGGCGCGCCGTGGCGCTGCCTTAAGCATCGTTGTCTTGGCCGGATGCGCTACCGCTGCGGCAGGCCCCATCGCTTTCGTGGGATTTGCCGTTCCCCACCTTCTCCGGCGGCGTACAGGGCCGGCGGTTGCCGCCATGATTGCCCCCGCCGCGCTGCTGGGTGGTTGCTCCGTGCTGGCCGCGGATATCTTAGGCCGGCTTATCGCCGGCCCCTCCGAGTTGGAGATGTCCATCGTCCTGGCGTTCGTGGGCGCACCTTTCCTCATCTGGGCCGTGCGCCGAGGGGAGCAGAAGCTATGAGTGATGGGGTGAAGGGGGACGTCGCCAAGCGCCTGCGTTCCCAACAGCGGCAGCGCCAGATATGTATATGGTCAGCTACCTGCTTCTTTGTGCTGGTCGCGGCGGTTTCTTACGTCCTGATGCTCGGGCAAGGCCCCGTGGGGCTGAGTCCGGGGCGGGTTCTGGAGATCCTCAACGGTGGTGGGAGCCGAAGCGAAATCCGCGTTGTGTGGGATCTGCGCATGCCCGTAGCGCTAGCAACCCTCATCGTGGGCGCCGCGCTCGGACTGGCGGGGTCGTGGACGCAGTCGATGTCGCGCAATCCGCTGGCCTCCCCCGACATCCTTGGCGTGACCGGTGGGGCTTCGGTGATGGTGGTCATCGGGACGGTGATGTCCCGGCCGCTCCTCGCAGAGGGTGTCTCCGTGTTCTGGTGGCGGGCGGGGCTCGCGCTGCTGGGAGCGGTGTTAGCGGCCATCCTGCTGGTGGCGCTTGGTGGGCTCGGTACGAGCAACCGCATCGTCATCGTCGGCATCGCGCTATCACTGCTCTTTCAAGCCATGGTGGCCTATCTCTTGCGCGCTGCGGAGCTCCTCCGTGCAGCACAGTCCCAGCTGTGGCTGGCGGGAACCACGGGCTTTGTGCGGATGGACGTCATTGTTCCGCTTCTCGTGGGACTGGCGCCTTTCGTGTTGCTTGGTTCGTGGCGTGCCCGGGAGCTGCCGCTACTAGCCCATGATGATCTCTCGGCACTCTCCTTAGGCGTGGACATCACGCGGACGCGCACCGCGCTCCTCATTGCGGCCACCGGAATATGCGCGGTGACCGTATCCGTGGCGGGGCCCATCGGCTTTATTGCGCTGCTGGCCCCACACCTCGGACGCATGATCGCCCGAACCCCCACTCCTTCACCGGTGGTGTCGTGCGCTGCTGGTGCGGCCCTCTTAAGCGCCTGTGCCGTGGTGGCCGGGGCGCTCCCGATGGACGCGCCGGTGGGTGCTGTGTCCTCAGTGATCGGCGGCACCGCCCTGGTCATCGTGGTGTGGAATGCCGCAAGGCGGAAAGGATGAAAATCATGAACTGTTGCGAGCTGAAGGCCCAAGGCATCCATGCCGGTTATCAGGGCGGGAAAGATATTCTCTCCGGGGTTGACCTCGCGGCTCAACCAGGGGAGGTCACCACGCTCATCGGCCCCAACGGCTGCGGGAAATCGACGTTGCTGAAGACCTTGTCGAAGATTCTTCGCCCCCGGCAGGGAAGCGTGCGCATTGGCGAGTTGGATGTGCATTCCATGAGCCCGAAGGAAGCGGCGGCCCACGTGGCCTTGCTTCCCCAGCACCCGATGGCGCCGGATGGGCTGCGCGTCGGCGAGCTCGTTGCCCGCGGGCGGTACGCGCACCTTGGGTGGGGAAGGGGACTGTCAGCGCAGGACCACGAGATCATCGCGCAGGCCTGCGTGGAGACAGGCATCACCGATTTCATCGACCGCGATATCGCGGCGCTGTCGGGCGGCCAGCGTCAGCGGGTGTGGCTCGCGCTGGCTTTGGCTCAGGACGCGCCGGTGCTGCTTCTCGACGAGCCCACCACCTTCCTCGATCCCGCCCACGCGATGGGCGTCTTGGAGCTCGTCCGCAAGCAAGCGCGCGCTGGGAAGACGGTCGTCGTCGTGCTGCACGACCTCATGCTGGCTGGGCAGTTCTCAGACACCATGGTGGTCATGAACAACGGCGAGGTCATCGCGCGGGGCACGCCGCAGCAAGCGTTGACCAAAGAGGTGCTGGCGGCGGCCTATGGCATCGATGTGGACATCTGGGAGGATCCTCGCAGCGATGCCCCCGTCATCGTTCCGCGCGGTGTGCTCAAGAACTAAAGGGCACTAAGGCAAAGCCCCAGGACCGCGATTTGGAGTTGGCCCGTGCAGGCTGTAGAGTACCTAGCGAAGTTTGAACGGCCCCGAAGTGGTCGAGTCAAGGTTCACCAAAGACCGTCGGTCATCCGGAATATCGGATCGAAGGTTCCTCGTTCTAGAGGGCGGCCCACGCAGGAGACACTTTGCGAATTACCGCGGATTTCCGCGCGCGCCCTGTGCTCTTGCACGGGGCTTTTGTTATTTCGATTGTCGTTAACGACAACCGAGGTGGGAAAGGTCCCGGCGGAAAACACAAGAGATGTTTCGAAAGGAGGCGTAGTAGAAAATGGCAAACCCGAAGAACACCGCAGACCTGGCAAAGCTGAAGGAGAAGCTCGATGGCGCTAACTCCATCGTGCTCACCGAGTACCGTGGCCTGACCGTGGGTCAGCTCCAGGAGCTGCGTAACAACCTCGGCTTTGACGTTGAGTACTCCGTCGCCAAGAACACCCTTTTCAAGATCGCTGCCAACGAAGCTGGCATCGAGGGTCTTGACGAGCAGCTGACTGGCCCGACCGCTATTGCGTTCATCAAGGGCGAGGCAGTGGATGCTGCGAAGGTCATCACCAAGTTCGCTGATGACAACAAGGCACTCGTTATCAAGGGTGGCTACATGGACGGCGACGCTCTGTCTGCCGACCAGGTTGAGGCCATCGCCAAGCTGGACAACCGCGAGACCACTCTCGCAAAGCTGGCTGGCGCCATGAAGGGTTCTATGGCAAAGGCTGCCGCCGTATTCAACGCTCCTGCAACCAAGATGGTCCGCACCGCTGCGGCCCTGCAGGACAAGAAGGCTGCGGAAGCTTAAGACGCCAACTAAAGGCGCACAACTTAAACACACACACTTTTCTGGCCGCCTAGGGTGGCCAGGCACAATGAGAAAGGATGCCAATCATGGCTAAGCTCACCAAGGACGAGCTCATTGAAGCTTTCAAGGAAATGACCCTCATCGAGCTCTCCGAGTTCGTTAAGGAATTCGAGGAGGTCTTCGACGTTGAGGCCGCTGCTCCGGTTGCTGCCGTTGCTGCTGGTGCCCCGGCTGCCGGCGGTGCTGCTGAGGAAGAGAAGACCGAGTTCGACGTCGTTCTGACCGACGCTGGCGCTAAGAAGATCGGCGTTATTAAGGCTGTCCGCGAGATCGTCTCCGGCCTGGGCCTGAAGGAAGCTAAGGAGCTCGTTGAGTCCGCTCCGAAGGCTATCCTCGAGGGTGCTTCCAAGGACGACGCTGAGGCTGCTAAGGCTAAGCTCGAAGAGGCTGGCGCTTCCGTCGAGCTCAAGTAATTCACCTGAATTACTCAGCTTTCCCGCGCAGCGCACTCGCTGCGCGCCAACAACCCTGTTCCGCTTTTACGCGGTGCGGGGTTGTTCCCGTTTTGTCGGGACCCCGGTGGCCCGGCGGTTTCTAAGCATTGCGTGTCAGGTCTTGACACTAGGGTCAAAAGGAGACACTATTGGGGTGTGCAGTTTCGGCGTAGAAGTCTCGAGCGGTTCCATCAGGATGGTGTGCCGCCGCGATATATTCCATCGGAATTGCGTTCAGTAGTGCGCCGCAAGTTACTTATGATTGGGCGGTCTGTAAATGTCACGGACCTTCGGATTCCACCAGCAAACCGGTTGGAGCGGCTCAAGGGTGACCTTGAGGGCTACTACTCAATTCGCGTCAACTCGCAGTGGCGCATCATATTCAAGTGGACACCCGAAGGAGCTGTTGACGTTGACTTTATCGACTACCACTGAAGCACGCGCTCATGTTGATGTTGTTCCCGTTCCGCATCCCGGAGAGATTCTTCTCCTAGAATTTCTTAAGCCCTGCGGAATAACCCAGTATCGCCTGGCCAGTGACATTGGCACCACCCGTTCCCAAGTTTCCAAAATTACCCGCGGTGCGCTTGGTATCAGTGCCGATATGGCCTTGCGTTTGTCGGCCTACTTTGGGAATTCCGCGAAGTTCTGGCTCGGACTCCAAGAGGAATACGATCTGTGGAAAGCTCGCCAGACCACGGATATCAGCGCCATCGTTCCGTGGAATCACAAAGAAGAAGTCGACTCTCACTCATAGAATCAGTTGACTTGCGGTCACCTCGGGGTCGGTGCAGTCTCACCGCAGCTGCACAAAACTGAAACGCACCCTCCTGGGAAATGTGTTTTGAACAAACGAATCGGTAGGATAAGCCACCATGCTGCCCAAGTCCCGCATCTTCTCCGTCCTCCTGCTCGGCCTCGGCGTTGCGCTGATCGCCGCCGGCCTGGCGGCGTCGAGCTTCTTGAGCTTTAGCCCGCGCCTGCCGCTGGATATCAAGAACACCACGTGGACGATGCAGGATGACAGCGCCACCGCGCAGGCGCTGTCCGCAGAGGGCGTTACGCAGTACGAGGGGCCGATGACCTATCAGCTCAACATGGACATCCAGGATCCGGCGGATAAGGACACCGCAACGTTGCGAGTGGGGGAGTCCGCCATCCGCGGCGGCACGGGCAACGTGGAGGACTTGAGCTTTGCGCGCGTGTGGAACTATCCCGTCGATCGCCTTAGCGGTGAGGCCACGGGACCGGCGGCGCTCTCCCATACCATGGGCTCGCCCACGGCGGAGGTTCCCGTCGAGGGCTACTGGCTGAAGCTGCCCGCCGATGCTGAGCAGACCACCTACCCGGTCTTCGATCCGGTCCTGCGCAAGGCGGCCGACGCCGTCTTCGAGGAATCCCTCGATATCGACGGCCGCACGGTCTACCGCTACCACCAGGAAGTGGAGCCCACCAACGTGGCCACCCTTTATGCCGGCAGCACGACCACCACGCTGAACAACGAGGATGGTTCCACCGAGCAGGGCTACCTCTTCCACGCCGCAACGCGGGATCTCTTCGTGGACCAAGCCACCGGACTCGTCGTGGGCATGGACGTCGATATCAAGGACTACTGGGCAGACCGTGAGGGCAACGAGCGCGAGATGCAGTTAGCCTTCAACGGTGCGACCGATGAGGAATCCCGCGCGGAGCTGCTCCAGCAAGCTGAGCGCTTCCCGCGGAGTGCTGTGGGGCAGTGGGTGCGCTGGGGTGGCCTCGGCATCGGCGCCGTTCTGGTGCTGCTTGGGGCGCTGGGCGCTTTTCGCCGTCCCACCAACCGCCACTCGCGCTAGCCGCGCGTGCTAGAGGCCCGCGCGTGCGGATCTCCGAAGCGACACGCCGATGGCACGTTTCGCCTTTACAAGGCCGCCATTATGCTATAGGCTATTTCGTTGCGCTGGAATCTGGATCTTTAGTGCACATTTAGCCTTTCGAGCGGTGATGGCAAAACCGACTTGACAAGGTGATTTTGTGCATTCTAAACCCAGTCGTTCCACAGCAGACCGAATGCTAAATCTACCAGCGGTTTTGCACCTCACCGGCCAGGGTGGGGAAGCAATCCGCCAGAGGTACTGGAAGGACCCATCTTGGCAGTCTCCCGCCAGACCAAGTCAGTGGCCAACATCCCTGGAGCCCCGAAGCGATACTCCTTCGCTAAAATCAGCGAGCCCATCGCTGTCCCGGGCCTCCTTGATCTACAACTCGATTCTTACGCGTGGCTCATCGGCACCCCCGAGTGGCGCGAGCGCGAGCAGGCAGAGCGCGGCGAAGACGCACGCGTGACGAGCGGCCTTGAGGATATCCTCGAGGAGCTTTCTCCGATCCAGGATTACTCGGGCAACATGTCCCTGTCCCTGTCGGAGCCTCGCTTCGAGCCGGTGAAGAACACCGTGGACGAGTGCAAAGAGAAGGACATCAACTACTCGGCGCCACTGTACGTCACCGCAGAATTCATCAACAACGACACCCAGGAGATTAAGTCCCAGACCGTCTTCATCGGCGATTTCCCGATGATGACTGAGAAGGGCACCTTCATCGTCAACGGCACCGAGCGCGTTATCGTCTCGCAGCTCGTGCGTTCCCCGGGTGTGTACTTCGACCAGACCATCGACAAGTCCACCGAGCGCCCGCTGCACTCCGTGAAGGTCATTCCTTCCCGCGGTGCGTGGCTCGAGTTTGACGTCGACAAGCGCGACACCGTTGGCGTGCGCATCGACCGCAAGCGTCGCCAGCCGGTCACCGTGCTGCTCAAGGCCCTGGGTTGGTCCGAGGAACAGATCAAGGAGCGCTTCGGCTTCTCCGAGCTCATGATGTCCACCCTCGAGTCCGATGGCGTGGCCAACACCGACGAGGCTCTGCTGGAGATCTACCGCAAGCAGCGCCCGGGCGAGCAGCCCACGCGCGACCTCGCACAGGCCCTGCTGGATAACTCCTTCTTCCGCGCCAAGCGCTACGACCTGGCCAAGGTTGGCCGCTACAAGGTCAACCGCAAGCTCGGCCTGGGCGGGGACCACGACGGTCTGATGACCCTGACCGAGGAAGACATCGCCGTCACCCTCGAGTACCTCGTGCGTCTGCACGCCGGTGAGCGTGAGATGAAGGCCCCGAACGGTGAGATGATCGCCATCCACACCGACGACATCGACCACTTTGGTAACCGTCGTCTGCGCACCGTGGGTGAGCTCATCCAGAACCAGGTCCGCGTGGGCCTGTCCCGCATGGAGCGCGTCGTCCGCGAGCGCATGACCACCCAGGACGCGGAGTCGATTACCCCGACCTCCCTGATCAACGTCCGCCCGGTCTCCGCCGCCATCCGCGAGTTCTTCGGTACCTCCCAGCTCTCGCAGTTCATGGACCAGAACAACTCCCTGTCCGGCCTGACCCACAAGCGCCGCCTGTCCGCGCTGGGCCCGGGCGGTCTGTCCCGTGAGCGCGCCGGTATCGAGGTGCGAGACGTTCACGCTTCGCACTACGGCCGCATGTGCCCGATTGAGACCCCTGAGGGTCCGAACATTGGTCTGATCGGTTCCCTGGCTTCCTATGCCCGCGTCAACGCTTTCGGCTTCATCGAGACCCCGTACCGCAAGGTTGTGGACGGCAAGGTCACCGACCAGGTGGAGTACCTCACCGCCGATGAAGAGGATCGCTACGCCATCGCGCAGGCCGAGGTTGAGAAGGCTGCCGACGGCACCCTGACCGGCGACCGCATCGAGGTCCGCCTCAAGGACGGCGATATCGGCGTGACCGACGCCGCCGGCGTTGACTACGTTGACGTTTCCCCGCGCCAGATGGTCTCTGTGGCTACCGCCATGATTCCGTTCCTCGAGCACGACGACGCTAACCGTGCCCTCATGGGCGCGAACATGCAGCGCCAGGCCGTGCCGCTGGTTCGCTCCGAGGCCCCGTACGTGGGCACCGGTATGGAGCAGCGCGCTGCCTACGATGCTGGTGACCTCATCATCACCCCGAAGGCGGGCGTGGTGGAGAACGTCACCGCCGACCTCATCACCATCATGGATGACGAGGGCCAGCGCGATACCTACATGCTGCGCAAGTTCGAGCGCACCAACCAGAACACCAACTACAACCAGACCCCGCTGGTCTCCCTGGGTGAGCGCGTCGAGGCAGGCCAGGTGCTTGCCGACGGCCCCGGTACCCACAACGGTGAGATGTCCCTCGGCCGCAACCTGCTGGTTGCCTTCATGCCGTGGGAAGGCCACAACTACGAGGACGCCATCATCCTCAACCAGCGCATCGTGGAGGAGGACATCCTCACCTCGATCCACATCGAGGAGCACGAGATCGATGCTCGCGATACCAAGCTGGGCCCGGAGGAGATCACCCGCGAGATCCCGAACGTCTCCGATGACGTTCTGCGTGACCTCGACGAGCGCGGCATCGTCCGCATCGGCGCCGACGTCCGCGCGGGCGACATCCTCGTTGGTAAGGTCACCCCGAAGGGTGAGACCGAGCTGACCCCGGAGGAGCGCCTCCTGCGCGCCATCTTCGGTGAGAAGGCCCGCGAGGTCCGCGATACCTCCATGAAGGTGCCGCACGGTGAAACCGGTAAGGTCATCGGCGTTTCCCGCTTCTCCCGCGAGGATGACGACGACCTGGCCCCGGGCGTCAACGAAATGATCCGCGTCTACGTGGCTCAGAAGCGCAAGATCCAGGACGGCGATAAGCTCGCCGGCCGCCACGGCAACAAGGGTGTTGTGGGCAAGATTCTCCCGCCGGAGGATATGCCGTTCATGGAGGATGGCACCCCGGTGGACATCATCCTGAACACCCACGGTGTGCCGCGTCGTATGAACATCGGCCAGGTGCTCGAGGTTCACCTCGGCTGGCTGGCACACGCCGGTTGGAAGATCGACACCGAGGACCCGGCCAACGCCGAGCTGCTCAAGACCCTGCCGGAAGAGCTTTACGACGTCCCGCCGGAGTCCCTGACCGCAACCCCGGTCTTCGACGGTGCCACCAACGAGGAAATCTCTCGACTGCTGGCTTCCTCCAAGCCGAACCGCGATGGTGACGTCATGGTGGATGAGCACGGTAAGGCCCGCCTCTTCGACGGCCGCTCCGGTGAGCCGTACATGTACCCGGTTTCCGTCGGCTACATGTACATGCTCAAGCTGCACCACCTCGTCGACGAGAAGATCCACGCCCGCTCCACCGGCCCGTACTCCATGATTACCCAGCAGCCGCTGGGTGGTAAGGCGCAGTTCGGTGGCCAGCGCTTCGGTGAGATGGAGGTGTGGGCAATGCAGGCATACGGCGCTGCCTACACCCTGCAGGAGCTCCTGACCATCAAGTCCGATGACGTGGTCGGCCGCGTCAAGGTCTACGAGGCCATTGTCAAGGGTGACAACATCCCGGATCCGGGTATTCCGGAGTCCTTCAAGGTCCTCCTCAAGGAGCTGCAGTCCCTCTGCCTGAACGTGGAGGTTCTCTCCACCGACGGCACCCCGATGGAACTGTCTGGCTCCGACGATGATGACATGGACGGCGCTCCGTCCCTGGGCATTAACCTGTCCCGCGACGAGCGCTCCGACGCAGACATCGCCTAGCTTCTTGGTCCGCCGCTTTTACTGGCGGCGGGCATAACGAAACACCACCTACATACAAAGCCATCAACTTCCCCCTGACGGGGGATGAAAGGGAGACATTACGTGTTTGACGTAAATCTCTTCGACGAGCTCCGCATCGGGCTGGCCACGGCCGAGGACATCCGTCGCTGGTCCAAGGGCGAGGTCAAGAAACCCGAGACCATTAACTACCGCACCCTCAAGCCGGAGAAGGACGGCCTCTTCTGTGAGCGCATCTTCGGCCCAACCCGCGACTGGGAGTGCTCCTGCGGCAAGTACAAGCGCGTGCGCTACAAGGGCATCATCTGTGAGCGCTGCGGCGTCGAGGTGACCAAGTCCAAGGTGCGCCGTGAGCGCATGGGCCACATCGAGCTGGCCGCGCCGGTTACCCACATCTGGTACTTCAAGGGCGTTCCTTCCCGCCTGGGCTACCTGCTGGACCTGGCTCCGAAGGACCTTGAGCGCATCATCTACTTCGCTGCCAACATCATCACCTCCGTGGACGAGGAAGCTCGCCACAATGACCAGTCCACTCTGGAAGCAGAGATGCTGCTGGAGAAGAAGGACGTGGAGGATGACGTCGAGGCAGAGATCGCTGAGCGCGCTGCCAAGCTCGAGCAGGATCTGGCCGAGCTGGAGGCCGCCGGCGCCAAGGCCGACGCCCGCCGCAAGGTCCAGAACGCTGCCGACAAGGAGATGCAGCACATCCGCGAGCGCGGTGAGCGCGAGGTTGCTCGCCTCGACGAAATCTGGAACACCTTCATCAAGCTGGCTCCGAAGCAGATGATCATCGATGAGACCATCTACGAAGAGCTCGTTGACCGCTACGAGGATTACTTCACCGGCGGCATGGGTGCTGAGGCCATCCAGACCCTCATCCGCAACTTCGACCTCGAAGCTGAGGCTGAGGTTCTCAAGGAGATCATCAACAACGGCAAGGGCCAGAAGAAGATGCGTGCCCTTAAGCGCCTGAAGGTTGTCGCAGCCTTCCTGCGTTCGGGCAACGACCCGGCCGGCATGGTGCTCGACGCCATCCCGGTGATCCCGCCGGAGCTGCGCCCGATGGTGCAGCTGGACGGTGGCCGCTTCGCCACCTCCGACCTCAACGACCTTTACCGTCGTGTGATCAACCGCAACAACCGTCTCAAGCGCATGATTGACCTCGGTGCTCCCGAGATCATCGTGAACAACGAGAAGCGCATGCTGCAGGAGTCCGTTGACGCCCTCTTCGACAACGGCCGTCGCGGCCGTCCGGTCACCGGTCCGGGCAACCGCCCGCTGAAGTCCCTGTCTGACCTGCTCAAGGGTAAGCAGGGCCGCTTCCGCCAGAACCTGCTGGGTAAGCGCGTGGACTACTCCGGCCGTTCCGTGATTATCGTCGGCCCGCAGCTCAAGCTGCACGAGTGTGGTCTGCCGAAGCTCATGGCCCTGGAGCTGTTCAAGCCCTTCGTCATGAAGCGCCTGGTAGAAAACGACTACGCGCAGAACATCAAGTCCGCCAAGCGCATGGTGGAGCGCCAGCGCCCCGAGGTGTGGGACGTCCTCGAAGAGGCCATTTCCGAGCACCCGGTGATGCTGAACCGTGCACCGACCCTGCACCGCCTGGGTATCCAGGCCTTCGAGCCGAAGCTCGTCGAGGGTAAGGCCATCCAGCTGCACCCGCTGGCTTGTGAGGCTTTCAATGCCGACTTCGACGGTGACCAGATGGCAGTCCACCTGCCACTGTCCGCCGAGGCACAGGCTGAGGCACGCGTCCTCATGCTGGCTTCCAACAACATCCTGTCCCCGGCCTCCGGTAAGCCGCTGGCTATGCCGCGTCTGGATATGGTTACCGGCCTGTACTACCTCACCATGGACAAGGGTGAGGACGAGATCGGCGGCGAGGGCCGTTACCGCCCCGCCACGGAGGATCGTCCGGAGCAGGGCGTGTACTCCTCCTACGCGGAGGCCATCATGGCCCGCGACCGCGGCGTTCTTGGTCTGCAGGCCCCGATCAAGGTCCGCATCTCCCACCTGCGCCCGCCGGCAGACATCGAGGCAGAGCACTTCCCGGATGGTTGGCAGAAGGGCCAGGCCTGGCTCGCTGAGACCACCCTGGGCCGCATCATGTTCAATGACCTGCTGCCGTGGAACTACCCGTACCTCGAGGGCGTCATGGTCCGTAAGGGCGGCGCCGGCAACAAGATGCTGCTCGGTGACGTCATTAATGACCTCGCTGCGAAGTACCCGATGATCACCGTTGCCCAGGTTCTGGACAAGATGAAGGACGCTGGCTTCTACTGGGCCACCCGTTCCGGCGTGACCATTACCATGCACGACGTGCTGGTCCTCCCGAACAAGCACGAGGTGCTCGAGTCCTACGAGAAGGAAGCAGAGCGCATCGAGCGCAAGTACTGGGAGCAGGGTGCTCTGACCGAGCGCGAGCGCTACGACCGCCTGGTTGAGCTCTGGAAGGACGCCACGGACACCGTGGGTAACGCCGTCGAGGAGCTGTACCCCGACGACAACCCGATTCCGATGATCGTGAAGTCCGGTGCTGCCGGTAACATGCGTCAGATCTGGACCCTGGCCGGTATGAAGGGCATGGTTGTGAACTCCAAGGGTGACTACATCACACGTCCGATTAAGACCTCCTTCCGTGAAGGCCTGTCGGTTCTGGAGTACTTCAACAACTCGCACGGTTCCCGTAAGGGCCTGGCGGATACCGCTCTGCGTACCGCTGACTCCGGTTACCTCACCCGTCGTCTGGTGGACGTGGCGCAGGACGTCATCGTCCGCGAGGAGGACTGTGGCACCCGTCAGGGCGTGCGCGTCCCGCTCGGCGTCGAGATCGCCGAAGGTTCCTACGACCTGCACGAGCTGTGGGAGACCTCCGCATCCGGCCGCGTCGTGGCTAATGACGTCAAGGATGAAAACGGTGAGGTTATCGCCGAGGCAGGCGCCGACCTGACCGAGGAGCTCAGCCGCAAGATCGTCAACGCGGGCGTCCTGGAGATCAAGGTCCGCTCCGTGCTGACCTGCCAGACCCCTGCTGGTGTCTGTGCGAAGTGCTACGGCAAGTCCATGGCCTCCGGCAAGCTCGTCGATATCGGCGAGGCAGTCGGCATCGTGGCCGCACAGTCCATTGGTGAGCCGGGTACCCAGCTGACCATGCGTACCTTCCACCAGGGTGGTGTCGGTGGCGATATTACCGGCGGTCTGCCGCGTGTTCAGGAGCTCTTCGAGGCCCGTAACCCGAAGAACCGCGCTCCTATCGCCTCCGTCGACGGCACCGTGTCCCTGTCCGATGAGGGCAACTTCTGGACCCTGACCATCACCCCGGATGACGGTTCCGACAACGTGGTCTACGAGAAGCTGTCGAAGCGCCAGGGCCTGGCTCAGGTCCGCCGCCCGATGGAGTCCAACCCGGATGCCATGATCGAGCGCTCGCTTCGCGACGGCGACCACGTCACCACCGGTGACCGCCTCATGCGCGGTGCGGCTGACCCGCACGACGTGCTGGAGGTCCTCGGCCGCCGCGGTGTGGAGAAGCACCTCATCGACGAGGTTCAGGCCGTTTACCGTGCACAGGGTGTGGCCATCCACGACAAGCACATCGAGATCATCATCCGCCAGATGCTGCGTCGCGGTACCGTCATCGACGCCGGTACCACCGACCTGCTCCCGGGCAACCTCATTGACCTCTCTGAGGCCAAGCAGGTTAACGCCGCTCAGGTTGCTGAGGGCGGCCAGCCGGCACAGCTGCGCAGTGAGATCATGGGTATCACCAAGGCCTCCCTGGCTACGGAGTCCTGGCTGTCTGCGGCCTCCTTCCAGGAGACCACGCGCGTGCTTACCGACGCCGCCATCAACAAGCGCTCGGATCAGCTCATTGGTCTGAAGGAGAACGTCATCATCGGTAAGCTGATTCCAGCCGGTACGGGTATTTCCCGCTACCGCAACATCAGCGTCAAGCCGACTGAGGCCGCACGCAATGCTGCGTACTCCATCCCGACCTACGGTGATTCCATCTACGGCGACGATGGCTTCGGTGAGTTCACCGGTGCCTCCGTCCCGCTGGAGGAGGACTACACCTTCTAGGTGTAAAGCCGCGTGAGGCGCGCCGAAGTTAGCCAATAAGGCTGTCTTTCCGTTACCCCCGTCACTGCCCCCTTAAACAGGGTAGTGGCGGGGTATTTTATTTGAGGCCTAAACGACAAAACGTGTTGTTTTCC
>NZ_KV806781.1:0-133930 GCF_001811845.1 Corynebacterium sp. HMSC062E11 | reverse complement strand
ACGACACTGCTACCAAATAGCCGGTCGCAACAATCCACCGCTTGATTCCGCCCTGAGTAAAGGGCGTTTTTGGCCGTGAAAACGCCTTATGGCTGATGCCTTTTGTCAGACGCCCTTTGTCAGATGCCTCCAGCACGTCGATGGAGGCACGCCGACGTTGCGCGCTGCAAGGGGAGCAAGGAAGGTAATCCGTTTCGCGAAGAGACATGCAGTTCTCTACAGAAACGGTCGTTGTGTCCCGACTTAGGTCTTGGGTGGGTGCCGCAACGTCACTCTTAACATTGCTACCGGGCGTTTACGGCGGTGGGGTGGGGTTTCCGCACTAAAATGACCTAAGTCGGGCAAGATCCCGCCCGCACCTCACGGGCGCCCCCACTTCAAAAGATGTGCGCCACACGCACAAAGAAACCGGCGGCCAGCAACCACGAGGCTTGTGGTGCCAGCCGCCGGATTCGCAGAAGCGGTATGAGACTACTTAATCCCTGAAGTAGCTCAGCAGACGGAGAATCTCCGTGTACAGCCAGACCAAGGTCACGGCCAAACCAAGAGCGATACCCCAGGCATACTGCGCCGGAGCACCCTGGCGAATCAGGCGGTCTGCCTGGTCGAAGTCTGTCATAAAGGACAAGGACGCCAGAACAATGCAGACGAGGGAGAAGATGATGGAAAGCATGCCACCATCACGCAGCGGATTAAAGCCGAAGAAAATAGCGCCCAACATGTTACCCAGAGCCAACACGGCCACGCCGGCAATGAGGCCGAACATGATCTTGTTGAACTTCGGGGTGACCTTTACCGCACCGGTCTTGTAGACCATCAGCATGCCGATAAAGACGCCTACGGTACCCATGATTGCTTGGCCGATAACTGCCATGCCATCGGAATTGCCGAAAGATACGCCGGCAAACATAAGGGAGAATCCGCCCACAAAGAGGCCCTCAAACACGGCATAAATCAACGTGACGGCTGCAGAACCAAACTTCTTGCCAAACGTTGAGACAAGAACAGTAATGAAACCGCCGAGCGCACCGACCAAGGTAAGAATCATCGCGATGCCTGGGTTAATCAACTCGCCAACAGCAAAGTTGAGCACGGCCATGACGATGATGACGCCAAGAGTAATGCCAGTCTTGGTCACGACATCATCAACAGTCAGCGGCCGATCGGCGCTGCGATTCTCCTGGATAAATGGATTATCGCTCTGACCGTAGGGATTGCCGCCCTGGGTCTGATTTTGGCTGGACGAGAGGGAACTCATGACGGGGTTGCTAGAACGCACGCGAATCCCGATTCCTTTCACAGTCTTTCTCTAAAAAGCGGCCTCTAGGGCCGCCTTGTTTGTCGTTTCATAAAGATCAACGCGCCCCACTGCTAGGAAGTTCCCAAAAATCTCAAAATTCGCAAAATTGTCCACGCGTAACAGGAATGCGTCGACAAGCACTGTGATTGACCAGTACGTGTGGAAATAGTGAGCACTTACGGCTGTCGGTTTTGACATTCACCCCACGCGTACCGGTTGCAAAGGGCTACTATCCATACATCTGGCCATCCCTTCCTTGAAAGAGAGTAATCCGGATGAAGAAGCTTTGTTTTGTACTCACAGCGAGTGCGGTGTTCCTTGGCGGATGTGGCAATGACACTGAGCCCGCGCCCACCCCAACTAGAACCAACATCTCGAGCACCATCGAAAGTCCCTCGATTACTAGCGCCACAAGTGCCTATGAATCCACGAAGCCGTCGACTACATCCGAGGAGTTTCAACCTGAGCCAGTCCGACCTGAAACCGACGCCCCTATGGCCGACGAAGTGCCTGCAGAGCCCACCGTTCTCGAATGTCTTGAGGGGACCCCCGGACCAGCTCGATGGTCTGATGGCACCGTTGCCTACTCCCAGTGGTGCTTCGACACCCTTGGCGGCGAGGAATATCTCGAAGCCGAGCACAGCGCAGGGCTGATAGCGCCAGAACAACAGCAACCAAGACAACCGAGCCCGTGGGTGCAGGGCCAGATTGATTGGGCGAATTGTCTTGAGTCTGGTAAGTCGGAAGAACAATGCCGATTAGAACTCAACTAGAAGGCGAATGACAAACACAAACGTGCAGCAAAGAAAAACGAGACACCGGCCGGAACGATGTCTCGAGACTTCACATGGTGCCCCCAGTGGGACTCGAACCCACACTGAATCGATTTTAAGTCGACTGCCTCTGCCGATTGGGCTATGGGGGCCAAACCGTGCCCACTCATCTTAGGGCACGGGTAGGCATGGACTGAAAATAGGGTCGGCTTCTGCGTAACTCTTTTGGTTTGAGTTCGCTAACTGTCAGCGAGGCCGCTGATGATGCCGTCGAGGATGTCCTTCTCGCTGATGAAGAAGGAACGGGCTTCACTGTTGCGCTCAATCATCGTCATGATGCCCTCGATGGCCACGCATCCACCACCGATGACATCTGCGCGCCCGGGGTGGATGACGGGGTTGAGAGCGCGCACATCCGAAGGCAATCCAATCATCTGTCGGGTGAGCACCCGCAGCGCATCGAAGCGAAGCTCGGAACCGTGGATGGAGTCGGCATCGTAACGCTCCATCCCCTGGGCAAGCGCCGAAAGAGTCGTAAACGTACCGGCACAGCCAACGAAGGTGAGGGCTTTGTCGATGGGAACGATCTTCTCCACTTCGGCCATGCGCTCAGCAACATAGTCGCTAGCAATCTCAATCTCGGCCTCCGTGGGAGGATCGGTGCGCATGATGCGCTCGGTAAGCCGCACGCACCCCATCTGAGCAGAGTGCGAGCCGAGAATCTCGCCGTCGATTGTCCCCACGACGAACTCCGTCGAGCCACCGCCCAAGTCGATGACGCAATACGGGCCCTCCTCAGAGTGCAGGTCCCCCACCGCACCGGTAAAGGACAGCAGTGCCTCTTCCTCACCGGAAATTACCTCCGCGCGAGCCCCCGGCTGGATTTCACCGAGTAGCTCCTCGGTCATGTTGAAGAACTCGCGGTGGTTCTTTGCATCACGAGTGGCCGAGGTGGCGACCATGCGCACGCGCTCGACCTTTTCAAACTTCATTTGTTTGACGTAGCCTTCAAGAGCCACGCGAGTGCGCGCAAGAGCTTCAGGATCAAACTCACCGGTAGCATCGACGCCCTGGCCAAGGCGGACGATCTCCATCGTGCGGGTGATGTCCCGGATCTTGCCATCCTCCTGAATCTCGCTGATGAGCAGGCGAATGGAGTTGGTTCCGCAGTCGACAGCAGCGACGCGAGTCATAGGGCTAGCCTTTCTTTTAACCGGCGTTAGAAAAATCGAACTGGGTCATGTCGATGCCCAGGTCCCCCACGGTTGGCCAATCCTCAGGGATGGCGCTTCCCCGGAGTTTACCGTGCTCCGCAGCCATCGCGACGGCCTCGGTACCAAAGCGCACGCGGCCCGGCCCCTCAGCTAAGGCATAAGCGATGAGAACGTGGAGGCACTTCACGCGCTCTGGCATGCCGCCACCTGAAAACTCAGTGCCCAGGTCTTCCATGGCGTTACGGGTTTCCAGGTAGTGTTCGTGCGCCGCCTGGTAATCCTGCTGCAGGTCCTCTTCTTGGGCGAGGCGCTGCTCCATCCACTTCATGACATGGGCGACTTCAAGGCGCGATGCTTCGGCAGTCAGGCGCGGGTCGGTGAGGTAGTAAAGGGTGGGAAACGGGGTGCCGTCGGGAAGCTTGGGCGCGGTTTTAATCACCGCTGGGGCTCCGTCCGGGGTGCGGTAAGCAATGTCCACGACGCCGCGCGGGGCGCGACCCAACTGTTCGCGGACGACTTCAAGGTCAGCATCGGTCACGGTCATAGGAACCATTGTGACATGGAGATATGGATGAGTCCTATTCAGCAGGTGTTTCCGGTAGGTTTTCCGCATCTTCCGATACTGAATCCCACAGCACCGTGTACCACTCGCGGTCGTCGGCATCCTCACGACGCTCTGAGGTCACCGTGTCACCAGAGTCCATGCGCGGATCCATGATGCGAAAGGCCATCTCGCCTTCATCCATGACACCGAAGCGGCGGCGCGCCTCCTCCTTGACGTATTCCTCGGATCGATACTTGTCAATCTCCGTGAGGAGGTCATCCTTCTGTGCCTGCTTGGCGACGATTGAGCTTTCCAGCCGCGCAATCTCCGATTGGCCGTGGTAGTAATTTCGCAGCGGAACGGCAATGGATAGCAGTACTACGAGAACAACAGCGATGATCACGCCGATCCCGAGGATGTCTAGCCCTTTGGGCTGCACCGGCGCTTTCTTCCGTTTAGCTCGCTGCTCATCGCGGGCACGCGTGCGAACCGGAACGGTGTTCCGGCGTTTCGTGCGGGGAGAAGTTGTGCGTGCCATCGGAAAGCCATTGTATCCCGGACCGGCCCAGGTGCTGTGCGGCGCGCGACGTGTCCCAGAAATAACATGCGCCTCAGAAGTTTTGGGCTGGGCCTGTTCGGGGCCGGACAACAGGAAAGGTGCCACGATCAAAACGATTAAAAGGTGCCACAGTTACTGTGGCACCTTATTCTTTCACCAGTAGTTCAGCGAGCGGCCTGTGCAGACCACTGCTGGGATTTGGGGTTGAGTCCTAGCCCTGGAAGCGCGGGAATGCGGAGCGGCCGGCGTAAACTGCGGCGTCACCCAGTTCCTGCTCAATGCGCAGAAGCTGGTTGTACTTGGCAACGCGCTCAGAGCGGGCCGGAGCACCGGTCTTGATCTGGCCGCAGTTCAGAGCAACGGCGAGATCAGCAATGGTGGTGTCCTCGGTCTCACCGGAGCGGTGGGACATCATGGTGCGGTAGCCATTGCGGTGTGCCAGCTCAACGGCGTCGAAGGTCTCGGTCAGGGTACCGATCTGGTTAACCTTCACCAGCAGAGCGTTGGCGGCCTTCTTCTCAATGCCTTCCTTCAGGCGAGCCGGGTTGGTGACGAAGAAGTCATCGCCGACAATCTGCACCTTGTCACCGATAGCTGCGGTGAGCTTGGTGTAGCCCTCCCAGTCATCTTCCTGCAGCGGGTCCTCGATGGACACGATCGGGTAGTTGGCGATGAGGTCCTCGTAGACCTTGGCCATCTCCTCAGCGGTGTGCTCGCCGCCCTCGAAGTGGTACTTGCCGTCCTTGTAGAACTCGGAGGATGCAACGTCGAGAGCCAGGGCGACATCCTTGCCCGGCTTAAAGCCGGCCTTCTCGATGGCCTCAACGATGAGGTCCAGAGCTGCCTTCGTGGACTCAGCCTCCGGAGCGAATCCGCCCTCGTCACCCAGGCCGGTGGACAGGCCCTTGGACTTAATAACGGCCTTCAGTGCGTGGTAGACCTGTGCGCCCATGCGCAGGGCCTCGCTGAAGGACTCGGCACCGATCGGGGCGATCATGAACTCCTGAACGTCAACGCCGGAGTCAGCGTGGGCACCACCGTTGACGATGTTCATCATCGGAACGGGCAGGACATGAGCGTTCGGGCCGCCAATGTAGCGGTAGAGCGGAAGGCCAGCAGACTCGGCAGCGGCCTTGGCGGCTGCGATGGACACGCCCAGGATGGCGTTGGCGCCGAGGCGGGACTTGTTATCCGTGCCGTCCAGCTTGATCAGGGCCTGGTCGATGAGACGCTGGTCATCGGCCTCGAAGCCGGCAAGTTCATCAGCGATCTCTTCGTTGACGTTCTCAACAGCCTTCAGAACGCCCTTGCCCAAGTAGCGGTCACCACCGTCACGCAACTCGTGAGCCTCGTGAACACCGGTGGAAGCGCCAGACGGAACGCCGGCGACACCGCGTGCACCATCGTCGAGGAATACTTCAGCCTCAACGGTGGGGTTGCCGCGGGAATCAAGAATTTCGCGTGCCATTACGTGGATGATGTCAGCCATGCTGCTTTCACTCCTATAGAGCCAAATTGATCTTGGGTTCGTGTTCTGGGAGGGGCTCCCAAACCACCTGGGGACAATTGTTCCAGAAAACTTCGGAACGTGTCGGGCGGAAACGGACAACGTGACATAGATCTAGAAAGAGGCTAGGACACGGCAGGCTGTTCAATGGCGTAGGAATTTGCGGCTGCTGCGACTTTGCCCAGGTAGTCCTCAGATTGGTTGTAGTTGAGGACGGCCGAACGCCATCCCTCTGGCGTGGAAAGATCCCTATCTCCGTGACACAGCAGTGCGGCAGCACCCAACGCGGCATCGTCGATTTGATTGGGATCAGCAACGCCATCGCCGTTGGCATCTCGGCCTAGATGCTCCCACGAAGAAGCGATGAATTGCATGGGGCCAACCGCCCGATCAAACTCGACATCGCCGTCAATGGCGCCGCCATCGCTATCAGGAACCAAAGTGGTGTTGTTAGTTCCGTCGAGAGGAATGCCCACAATGGGCGGGTCGGGATAACCATTCTCATCAAGGGAGGAACGGTCGAAGAGGCTTCCATTATAGGTCCCGTGACGAGTTTCTACCCAGCCGATACCGGCGAGGGTATTCCAGCGCAGATTACAGTTCGGCCAGGATTGCCGCGCGATCAGCTCGGCGTTGCCGTAGGCCCGCAATGCCTGGGCGGGGATACTGGTGGCGTCGGCAAGCTGGTCGGACCACCACGTCAGCTTGTCCGCCGTGCGCCCCGGCCCGTCGACATCAATAGCGGGCACCTCTGCCCCGCCCACGGGTGGAAGTTCCTCTGGGACGGGGGAAAGCTGCCGGAACGGGGATGGTTTATCCAGGAAGGAAAGACTCCAGGCCACCAAGGAAATGATCAGAATGATGGCCAAGACAATGCCGAGGCCACAGCCCCCGATCCTCCTAAGCCCCTGCGTCATAAAGGTGAATACTACAGCCCGTTGCAGGAAGGGGGTCGAGCGACACAGAGGGCGCCACGAGGCGACCGTATAGGCAAGACCTACGACAATCGCGGAACAAAAGTTATGTCCAAATGTTCCCATGCGTAACATTCTGCGCTACACTGCAGCGGTGAACAGAGAGCCGAGGCCCTGCTGGTGCTCCACGTTCTATCACTGTCCGTTCTAGAAACGTGCCTTTCTCTTAGCCAAGGAGTTCCATGTCCATCCGTCGTATCCTCGCTACTGCTTCCGCCGTTGTCGCCCTCGGCGCAATCACCCCCGCCACCGCTTCTGCCGCTTCCCTGACTGAGCTGGGCGGCTTCCTCTCCCAGGGCATCCAGTCCGCTGATTGCAACACCCTGCGTAGCACCCTGACGCTGATTGATCAGAGCACCGAGGGTGAGTTGCTTACTCCGAACACCACCCGCAACCAGCTGTCCAAGAACCTCACCGCACTGGGCAACTCTGAGGAACTCGGCCCGCTGGCCTTGGCCGCCGTGAAGTACTCCGGCCAGACCGCCGACCGCGCCCTCGAGTGCAAGATCGTCAAGGAAGACACTCTCGCTACCGGCGGCACCGGCCTTTCCTCCACGATCGCTGACTACGCTCCCCTGCTGTCCTCGATGATCCAGAAGGGCTAGTTCTTTTCTCGGGCCTTACCCTCGGCCCACAGGCGCTCCTGCTCCTCTACCCCCACGACGTCCTCCGTGCCGTCGAAAAGGTAGGGCGCGCGCGAGCGCATTTTGTTGACGAAAGACATCGCAACATCGTCGAGAGTAAAAGCCCCACGGCGTGCCGCGATCTCGGCGTGAAAGAGGACCTGTAAGAAGACATCGCCGAGCTCCTTGCGTAGCTCGGCGTCAGAGGCACGCTCCCGCACCGCCTGGGCGAATTCCGCCGACTCTTCTTCTAGATACGGCAGCAAAGTTTCGTGGGTTTGATCGCGCTCCCACTCCCCGATGCGCCGCGCACGCGACATCACCTCACGTGCCTTCCACATCGGTTCCTCAAGGGAGGGGGCGAGGATGAGGTCCGCATCAGCGTCGATAAGCGCGCGCACCTGCGGGTGTGATGGATCTGTGCTCACCACAACACCATGGCCTTCCGGATCCTCACCGCACAACAGTGAATCAAAGTCCCAGCGCACCTTCACCGGAACTTCATCAGTGAAAACAACAGGGCCCTGCAGTTTCCCAACGGCCTCCATAGGGATTAACGTGGGCCAGCGCGGATCTAACAACAGGACAGTCATAAGCAACGAGTATAGGTCCCCAGTTCTTTGAACTTTCGCTGCAGTTGCACAAACGCCCGCCTGAAGGGGTATTTTTAACCAATGACCACTTCCAATCTCACCGAATCGCCGCGCACGCACTCTGTGACGTTGTGGACGCTCATCGCGCTCATCATCGGTTCCACGGTGGGCGCCGGAATCTTCTCTCTTCCGCAGAACATCGCCTCCGTGGCCGGCCCTGGCGCCATGCTCATCGGCTGGCTCATCGCCGGCGTGGGCATGCTCTCTGTCGCCTTCGTTTTCCAAATTCTCGCGCACCGCAAGCCGCACCTCGACTCCGGTGTCTACTCCTATGTCCGCGCCGGCCTGGGTGATTTCATCGGTTTTACATCTGGCTGGGGCTACTGGCTGGGTTCCGTCATGGCACAGGTGGGCTATGCCACCCTGTTCTTCAACACCATTGGCCACTACGTCCCTTTCTTTGACACCGACCACCGCTGGGTCTCCGCCATCGCTGTATCGGTGTTGTCCTGGGGTATCTTTGCTGTGCTGGCACGCGGAATTAAGCAGGCGGCGATCATGAACATGGTGACGTCCATCGCCAAGATCGTCCCCATCCTGGCCTTCATCGTCATCCTCGCTTTCGTAGGCTTTAGCTGGGATAAATTCACTCTTGACTTCTGGGGCGAGGCCTCCGATAAGACCCTCTTCGAGCAGATTCAGGGCATCATGCTCTTCACCGTGTGGGTCTTCATCGGTGTGGAGGGCGCATCCGTGTACTCCAAGCAGGCGCGCACGCGTGCCGACGTCGGCCGCGCCACCGTCATCGGCTTCATCAGCGTTCTGGCATTGCTGGTATCCGTGTCCACTCTGAGCTTCGGCGTGCTTACCCAGGAGGAGCTCGCAGCGCTGCCGGATAACTCGATGGCGTCCGTGCTCACCGCGGCCGTGGGCGAATGGGGCGGCGCTCTCATTTCCCTCGGCCTGTGCCTCTCCGTGCTCGGTGCCTACGTGTCCTGGCAGATGCTGTGCGCGGAGCCGATTGTCATGATGGCCTTCGATGGTCTTCTCCCCCGCAAGATCGGCACCATCAACATCGCCGGTGCGCCGTGGGTAGCGCAGTTGATTTCCACGCTGACGATTCAGCTCTTCGTCATCGTCTTCTTCCTCAACGAAACTTCTTATAACGCCATGGTGCAGCTCGCCACCATCATGTACCTGCTGCCCTACATCTTCTCTTCCCTTTACCTGGTCCTCTTGGCCGTGCGCGGCAAGGGGTTGACTCACCCGCATGCCGGGGTGCGCTTCGATATTTCAGGCCCGAAGGTCAGCCGCCGAGAGAATCGCCGCCACCTCTGCATCGGCCTCGTCGCCTTCATCTATTCCCTGTGGCTCATCTATGCCGCCGACCCGGTTTATGTTCTTCTCGGCGCGCTGGCCGTGGTCCCCAGCATGATTCCTTATGTGGCCACCCGCCTGTACAAGAAGGAACGCGTGTTCAACACCTTCGAATGGTTCGTGGTAGCGCTGGTAGTTATCGGCGCGGTTGCCGCGGTGTGGGGCTTGAGCACGGGCCGCCTGGCGCTCTAGAAAACCTGGGGCGCCGAGCGGCGCGACAACACCGCATAGGCGATGCAGCTTGCTATCCACAACACGTGGCCGATAGCGCTGATGACGAGGAAGATGCCTCCAGTGATCGAGGCCGCTTCCTCGTTGCCAAACCACCACGTCGGAACGGTGGCTGGTCCGACGTCCCCAAAATCCGGCACGTTGGTATTGCCCACGATAAAGCCGATGAACACTAAAGCCAGGGACACCCACGCCCATGCCAGCTTGCTTGTGTAATCACCGCGGATGAACAGCGGGAGTAAACCAAGCAGCACCCAGATGCCAACCAGGATTACTCCGAACATCATCAACATGAAGGTGAGCCAACCACCGTTCTCGCCGCTGAACTTGATCACCAGTGAGACGGGGATGCTGAGCAGCGAGGCAGCCATCCACACCGCCACTAAAACGATTCTGGGATTGGCCCGAGAACTCCCGGCGGCGGTGCTGGCGTCCATTATTTTTCTCCTACGCTAATGACATTCTTCTTAGTCTTAGCACCACTGACGTCGACGCGCTCGAGTTCGAACATCGAGGCCAAGAAGTCCGCCACCCACTGCAGGAGTTCGATGTCACGCAGCTTCGGGTCCGTGACGTTGCGTCCGGCCTTGGGGAAGTTGAGCTGGATGGCCTTGGCAGCTGCACGGTAGTTGGAGCCTGGGAAGAGGCGCTTGAGGCGTACCTGCTTGGAATCCGCCAGCTCCACCGGATGGACCTTGATGCGCGTGCCCTGCACCGTGATATCGCTGACCCCGGCCCGGCGGGCCTGGTGGCGCAGGCGAGCCACGGCGAGCAGACGCTCGACCGGCTCCGGAATGGGCCCGTAGCGGTCCTGCATCTCCTCCACCACATGTGCCAGGTCCGCGTTGTCCTTGGAGGCCGCCAGCTTGCGGTAGACCTCCAAACGCAAGCGCTCGGAGTTGATATAGGACTCCGGAATATGGGCATCCACCGGAAGATCGATGCGGATTTCCTTCGGGCCTTCGTCCGTGACCACGGGAGTCTCACCACGCGCGAGCGCCTTGAAGGTCTCCACTGCCTCACCGACAAGGCGCACGTAGAGGTCAAAGCCCACACCGGCGATGTGGCCCGATTGCTCAGCACCCAGCACGTTGCCAGCACCGCGCATCTCAAGGTCCTTCATGGCCACGGCCATACCGGCGCCCAGATCGTTGTTTTGGGCGATAGTGGCCAGGCGGTCATAGGAGGTTTCCGTCAGCGTGGCCCCCTTCGGGTACAGGAAGTAGGCATAGCCGCGCTCGCGGGAGCGGCCCACGCGCCCGCGCAGCTGGTGCAGCTGGGACAGGCCCATGTGGTGGGCGTTTTCCACGATGAGGGTATTCGCGTTCGCAATATCCAGGCCGGTTTCCACGATGGTGGTACACACCAGGACGTCGAATTCGCGGTCCCAGAATCCTTGGACGGTGCGCTCAAGGACGTCCTCGTTCATCTGGCCGTGTGCCACGACGATTCGCGCTTCTGGGACTAGGTCCCGCAGCTCGCGGGCCTTCTTTTCGATATCCGCAACCTTGTTGTGGATGAAGAAGACTTGGCCGTCGCGCAGCAGCTCGCGGCGGATGGCCGCGGCCACCTGCTTATCCTCATACGCGCCAACATAGGTCAGGACCGGGTGGCGGTCCTCCGGCGGGGTCAGGATGGTGGACATCTCGCGGATGCCCGCCATGGACATCTCCAAGGTGCGCGGAATCGGCGTCGCGGACATGGTGAGCACGTCCACGCTGGCCTTGAGCGCCTTGATGTGCTCCTTGTGCTCCACACCGAAACGCTGCTCCTCATCCACCACGATGAGGCCCAAGTTCTTCCACTGAACGCCAGTCTGCAACAAACGGTGGGTACCGATGACGATGTCTACGGAACCATCCGCCAAACCGGCGAGAATCTCCTTGGATTCCTTGGTCGAGGTAAAGCGCGAAAGCACCTCGATATCCACCGGGAAGCCCTGCATGCGCTCGCGGAAAGTATCGGTGTGCTGCTGGGCCAGCAAAGTGGTGGGCACGAGGACCGCGACTTGCTTGCCGTCCTGTACGGCCTTGAAGGCTGCGCGCACGGCCACCTCGGTTTTGCCATAACCCACATCGCCGACGACCACGCGGTCCATCGGCACCGTGGATTCCATATCCTGTTTGACGGCGTCGATGGCCAGCATTTGGTCCTCGGTCTCGACGAAGGGGAAATTATCCTCCATCTCGGCCTGCCACGGGGTATCGGGGCCAAACTGGTGACCGGGTGCGGCCTGGCGCTTGGCATAGAGTTCCACCAGCTCACCGGCGATCTCGCGCACCGCGGCGCGCGCCTTCTTCTTGGTGTTCTTCCAGTCCGAGCCGCCCATCTTGGACAACGTCGGCGTCTCACCGCCGGTGTATTTGCTCAGCAAATCCAGCGAATCCATGGGGACCCACAGCTGGTCAGCCGGCTGGCCGCGCTTGGAGGCGGCATACTCCAACACGATGTATTCGCGGCGCGAAGTCTCGTCACCGGATTGAACGGTGCGCTCGGCCATCTTGAGGAACTTGCCGATGCCATGGGTCTCATGCACCACGTAGTCACCCTGCTTGAGTGCGAGGGGATCCACGCGGTTGCGGCGCTTTGCTGGGCGACGCTTCGCCCCCGCAATATCGCCCACACGGTTACCCGTCAGGTCAGTTTCCGTGATGACGACCAGCGGTAGCGCTTCAGCGTCCTTGAGCTTGCGTACCTTCGGGAACACCAGACCAGCATGGGACAAGGCCTGGTAGAGAGTGACCTCGCCGGGGCTCGGCTCCCAGCCAGGTGTGGCCACCTTCGTGGGGATACCTTTTTCCGCAAAGCGCTCCACCATGCGCTTGATAGCACCCTGGGCAGGTGCGATGAAGGCAGCACGACCGCCGGCCGTGGTGTGCGCCAGAAGCTGCGCCATCATGGCATCAATCTCTGGGATATCACCGCGTGGGGTGGGCCCGGGCTCAAAGTCCAGCGGCAGGGTCTCCGACTCCGCGGCGGCGAACATCCCCGGAGGGGCGAAAGTCCACAGCGGGGCCTCGATATTCCGGCACGTCGCTTCCAACGACTCATAGGAGCGATAACTCGACGCCGATGTATCCAAGCCCTCGGCCGCCAACGGGCCATCCGCGCCCATCGCGGCGGCTTCCCAGCCAGCAGCCAAGAACTCCGCATCGGTGGATTCCAGGTCAGCAATTCGCGTGCGGATCTTTTCCGGCGCCACAAGCAACACGTGTGTGCCCGGGGCAAGCAGTTCGGGGAGGGTGACAAAGGGGGCGTCGGCAAGCACGGCCAGCACGGCTTCCATACCTTCAGCCGGGATGTGCTCCCCCACTTTGGTCAGAAGCTCCGCCAGGGCTGCGTTGCCCCCAAACTTCTGCGCCAGCTCGCGGGCGCGCGCGGCGACCTCATTGGTGATCGGCAGCTCGCGGGCGGGATAGATGGCCACCTCACCCACCTCGATCTCGGGGATGGCACGCTGGTCAGCCACGGAGAACTGACGAATATCCGTAATCTCATCACCCCAGAACTCCACGCGCACCGGGTAATCCGACGTGGTGGGGAAAACATCGAGAATGCCGCCGCGCGTGGCGTACTCACCGCGCTTGGCCACCATGTCCACGTGTTTGTAGGCGCGAAACTCCAGCTCCGACAGGATATGCGCGAGCTCGTGCTCATCTTCTTCCTTCAGGAAAATGGGCGCGCGGCCCTCCACCTTGCTCAGGATGGGCTGGCAATATCCGCGGGCGGAGGTCACCACGACCTGGGCTTTGCCCGCCCCCACGAGGTCAAGCACACGCGCCCGCTTGCCGACGATATCCGCGGCCGGCGACAGTCTCTCATGCGGAAGCGTCTCCCAGGCCGGGAAATGAGCCACCTTCTCCCCCAGCATGGCTGTCAGCTCCGCAGTGAGATCCTCCGCCTCACGCCCGGAGGCAGTCACCACCAACACCGGTGCGTGGTGCGCCAGCGTGCCGATGGCCCAGGGGCGGGCCTGGTCGATGCCAGTAATGTGCAATGAGGCTTCCCCCACTTGGGAGGCGAGGCCTTTAAGTTTCGGATCTGAGGCGGCTACCTTGAGCAGCCCGCCCAGCATCGGCGTTGCCACCTACTTAGCTCCCTTCAACTTCGGTGCTGCTTCCATGCCGGATAGACCATTCCAGCACAGATTAACGATGTGCGCGGCAACTGTCTCACGCGAAGGCTCACGCTCATCCAGCCACCACTGGGCTGTGGTGGCCACCATGCCGACGAGCGCCTGGCCGTAAAGCACCGCCAGCTCTGGGTCGAGCCCGCGGTGTTCAAAGGCCTCACCGAGGATGTGCGCGATCTGATTAACTGCTGCATTCAACAACGTGGAGAAACTACGCTCATCCCCTGGCTTGGAATCGCGCACGAGGATCAAGAAACCATCGGTTTCCTCTTCCACATAAGTCAGCAGCGCGACGACCCCCTGTTCGATGCGCTCGCGCCAAGAACCCGTCTGTAGCGATTCCGTCACGACCTTCTCCAAGGCGACAAGCTCGCGATCAATGACGACGGCGTAGAGGCCTTCCTTGCCGCCGAAATGCTCGTAGACCACTGGCTTAGACACACCGGCGCGTGCCGCAATGTCCTCCACGCTGGCGCCATCGAAACCACGTTCTGCGAAGGCCGCACGGCCAATGGAGATCAACTGCTCACGGCGCTCACGCCCGGTCATCCTTTGTCGAACCATGCCTACTACTGTATCTCCCCCACTGGGCATGGCCCGCACCAGCTAAAAGTAAGCCGCAAGCAACGGGAATGCGAGTCTTGGCCACCTGTTTAGGTCTGATACGCACCCGTCGGGTAACATGTCCCCCAGCGCTCATAATGTGGGCGCGTTTCCCCATGGTGTAATCGGCAACACTACGGTTTTTGGTACCGTCATTCTAGGTTCGAGTCCTGGTGGGGAAGCAAGCACAAACACCGCCTGGACTGCAATTTTCAGCTCTTGGCGGTGTTTATTTTCTTTTCTTGCGACCGCGCCTAAATCCCCTGATTTCGGCCTTCCGCGCAATCGACGCCACCTGCGCCGCGGTGTAGTTCAAGGGAGCAATACCAGCGCGCGGAAGCACCCACCCGCGCCAATACGCCATAACCGCTAGGCCAAAGCCCACGAAGGGCGAGATGACCATGCCAAGGGCAAACTTGTCGAAGTGCGCGAAGGATGCCATCACGATTCCTGTAAGCACCGCCGGCACGGCATAGAGCGGGCTTCCCCCAAAGACCGAGGGAATCTGGCCGGAAGCAACATCGCGCACCATTCCGCCACCCACTGCAGTCAAGACGCCCAAGAATACGCAGGCGATAAACGGCATTCCATGGGTCAGCGCCTTCACACATCCAGTCGTGCACCACACGCCCAAGATGACAGCATCCGCGTGCTCGAGGAAGATTTCCCAGGCCTTGCCTTTCAAATCCGTCAAGAAAGCAACGAGCGCGCCCAAACACGCCAGCGTGAGGTACAGCGGATCAGAGATAGCCGCTGCCGGACCGCTGGCGATCAGCATGTCACGAATCATGCCGCCCGCCAGCGCCGAAAAGAGCGCCAGAAAGACGAAACCAATAATGTCGAATTCCCTACGGCGTGCAATCGTGCCACCGATAATGCCGTTGAGCACCACACCGATGAGGTCAAAGACCTGGTACAGGGAATGGATGAGCGGGTCGACGTCCTGAATCACAGATACTGACCATAGCGCACTGATCACACAATTATGATGAATTTGCCTCAGTTCACACTATCGCCAGGCTTGTGTCGTCCCACAGCGCCTTACTCAAGCGCCTCCAACGGCCGACGCTTCCTTAAGTACAGACCTTGAAGCGCATTCACCCCTTGACAGCACGGTGAAGCGCCAAACGTGCTTGGCGACGACCAGGGCAGGGTTTGCACTTCCACGTCTGAACTTTTGTGAAACCGATCCCTCCCCTTTCTGTAATGCTCACTGCTGCTCTGATAGTGGAAACGCAATGCTGTGGGTTTACACTGTTAAGAATTTGTTCACTCTCTTCTCTCGAGGTAAGTCATGTCCCCTTACGATGCACAGCAACAGCCGCAACAGGCACCAGGACAGAATCCTTTTTCCACCACGCCACAACCAGTTGATTCCGGCACGGCAGCCCAGCCGAAGACCCCCAAACCTGCATGGTGGATGGTTCCAGCCGCTGCCCTAGTCGGCGTAGCACTTGGTGCGGGAGCCACCTACGCATTCACTGGTTCTAAAGAGGAACAGGTTTCCGCAGCCTCTGTAGAGCCAGCCTCTTCACAATCCGGAGAATCGAACAATGCCGACACCTCAAATGCACAGGAAGACAGCACCACTGGAGGAACCCTCGACGAACTACCAAAGCTCGGCGAACCGGCCATGAGCGGAAACGAAAAAGTCATCATTGACTCCGTCGAGTTCGCTCCCACGGTGGAACTAAGGAACCAAGATTTCTCCTCTGGGGCGTCTGAAACTGTCATGGAAAGCCCTAAAAATGAAGGCGCACAATTTGTCATCGTTTCTGGAACTGTCTTCAATGAGGGAAAAACCCCACTCATCGCCGACTTCAACAAGTTCGCCTGGATCGCTGACCAGGAAAGCCGCATGTACGACCCCATCAACGACCACTGGCGGGTCCAAGCCAATTGGGATACCCTCAGCGACTCCATTGGCCCCGGATTTTCCACACCATATACCTGGGTATTCGAGGTTCCCGAGGACTTCAAACCCGTAGCTTTTGCCTACGACGACACGGGAGACAACGTGATTGGAAACAGGCTTGCCTCCATCGACGTACGCAGCTAGTGCGCAAGCATACGAAACCGAGCCGCAGAAAATAGCCAGATTCTCAATCCATTGAAACCTGGCTTGGTTCTTGGTTAGCCCTGCGCCTCCGGCGTCGCATAGGGGCTGCGCGAGGAATCCACCACCTGGCCGGCGTGCGCGGAGTGGGCGGTGGCGGTTTGCTCGAAGACTAAGGCGGCGGGTTTAACGCGCACGTCGGGCTTTTCGCCTTTATTGACCATGACGTACTGCCCCATCATTCCCTCGTCCTCATGCAGCAACATGTGGCAGTGGTACATGTACGGGATGGTCTTGTCCGGGAAGTGTCCAAACTCCACCAGCAGGCGCGCGGTTGCCTTCGGCGGAAGATTCACAATGTCCTTCCACCCGGAGTTGAACACATTCATCTTCTCATCGCCGTCCCAGTCCAGAACCTTGAAGCGGGCGTTGTGGATGTGGAAGTTGTGCGGCCAATCAGAGTTCTCATTGGTCACGGTCCAGATTTCCGGGGCGTCATGATCAATGACGGTATCCACCCGCGCCATATCCATCTGCTCACCATTAATCATGAAAGTGTTGAGCACGAACTCGCGCTCCTTGGGCCCATCCGTTGATGGGGTCTTCGCCGCGGCCGGGTCAAGCGTTGCCGGCAGGGCCGATGGCTCCGGCGCGGACTCCGCAGGCCCGGAGATGGTGAGAATGTCAAAGGAATCCTGGAATCCAAAGTCAGCCGCATCCTTGTCTTTGGGCACCCCAAAGTTATCCTTGCGCGGCACCGAGCGCAGCGTGACCTCCTTACCGGGCTCCAAATCCACGATGATTTCGGCGCGCTCGCCCGGGCCGAAGAGGAGGGAGTCGACTTCCACGGGGGCGTCGAGAAGCCCTGTGTCCGTGGCGATGACGTGGAAGGGGCCGTTGCTCAGCTCCAGTGTGTAGAAGCGCATGGAGGCACCGTTGAGCAGACGCAGGCGAACCCGGCGCGTGATGGCGTCGAAGCGCGCGTTGGTAATGCCGTTGACCAGAGGCGTGGTACCCAGAAGACCCAGGGTGTTATCGCTTTTCTCATCGATCTGTCCATCGTCGGTGAACTTCGCGTCCATGATGACCACCGGGATATCATCCACGCCGTAATCCTGCGGCAAGTCAAGACCAGAGGCCACGTCGTCATCAATGAGGAACATCCCCGCCAGCCCACGGTAGGCATGCGTGGCCGTGGCCATGTGCGGGTGCGGGTGGTACCACAGCGTGGCGGCCGGCTGGGTGATCTCCCACTCGGGTTTCCAGGTCTTGCCCACCTCAATTGGCGAGTGCGGGCCGCCATCCGAGTAGGCAGGCAGCTTCATGCCGTGCCAGTGCACCGTGGTCATCTCAATGAGGTTGTTCGTAATTTCCGCGCGGACTTTTTCACCGCGCCGAGCACGCAGCGTGGGGCCTAAGAAGGGACCGTTGAAACCCCACGTCCTGGTGCGGTCGTTGCCGGGGAGGACCTCCGAGTAACCGTCCTGCGCGGTCAGCTTGAAAACTCGCGTTCCGTCAATAACTTCGCCCTCGTCCACAGGCGGGATGGGCAGGGCGCGCGGCTCACCGTCATAGCCCAGTGGCTCCGGCTGATTCTTCGACCCCGAGGTGGAGCAGGCGCTCAACCCCATCACGGCGGCACCGGCGATGGTGAGCACGGAGCCTTGGACGAAGACACGGCGGGACACTGTGGGACGAGCGGAGATAAACATGTTTTCCAGGATAGAGATCAGGCAAACCTTAGGGCCCGGATAAGGTCGAGCCGGGCTTAAAATCACAGTCATGACCCAGAGCTCGTCCCCCTCCCAGGAATCCGCCAATGCCCGCCGCTTCGTGTGGTCGAACGGCCTGCAAGGCGTGGGCGATCAATTGCTCTCCGGCAAGACCGTCCTCCCCTGGCTGTTCAGTGCGGCCGGGGTGCCGGGCTTCTTCACGGGCTTACTGGTCCCCTTGCGCGAGTCCGGCTCCATGCTCCCGCAGGCGGCCCTGACCCCGTGGGTGGTGTCCCATCCCGCCCGCAAGCGCCTGTGGGTACTGGGCTCGGTGGGCCAGGGTGTGTGCGCGGCGATTATCGCAGCGGCTGCTGTGCTTGTTCGCGGCCCCCTCCTCGGCCTCATTGTCTGCCTCGCGCTAGCTGTTCTCGCCGTGCTCCGGGCGCTGTGTTCGCTCACCGGCAAGGACGTCCAGGGCCGCACCATCTCCAAGGGACGCCGCGGCCTGGTGACCGGACGGGCCACGCAGCTCGGCGGGGCGGTCACCCTGATTACCGGTGGTGTCCTCGCCGTACTAGGTGAGCTCCCGCGCTGGGGTCTGGCGGTGTTGCTGGCCATCGGCGCGGCCACGTGGTTCCTTGCTGCAGCGGTCTTTCGCAGCATCGAGGAGCCTGTGCCGGAGAACTCCGGTCAGAAGGGCATAAATCACAGCTGGTGGAAGGACACGTGGCAGCTATACACCCAGGATGCCCGCTTCCGTGGCTTCGTTAACGTCCGCGCCCTGCTGTTGGTCTCCGCCTTGTCCACATCCTTCATCGTGGTGCTTTCGCAGAACATCGGCTCGCAGGCGCTCAGTGGGCTCGGCGGCTTTGTCCTAGCTTCAGGCTTAGCCAGTCTCGTCGGCGGCCGGGTTTCCGGTGTGTTGTCCGATAAGTCCTCCCGCTTAGTTATGTCCTGGGCTGCGGGTGCCGCGGCGATCATCTTGCTGGCCATCGTGGCCTGTGCCGCGTGGGCGCCGAAAGCAGTGAGTATGTGGGCGCTTCCCCTCGGATTCTTCCTGGTCAACCTGGCGCACGCCGCCATCCGCGTGGCTCGCAAGACTTATGTGGTGGACATGGCTGGTGAGGATAAGCGCACCCGCTACGTCGGGGCCGCAAACACCATGATGGGCGTCATCCTCCTCGTCGTCGGCGGTATCTCCGCCGTCATTGCACTCGCGGGCCCCTCGGCGGCCATTCTGTTCTTAGCGTGCATCGGCCTGATTGGCGCATGGCGTGCCCGAGCACTCCCGGAGGTGTCACACGGGAAGTAGGCAGCACGCGTTATGATGAAACACAGTAAGTCCTGACCCCCAATCACAGGAGAAGCACACACTCGTGGCTGAAGTAACTGACTGCGCCGCCATTGTCCTGGCAGCAGGCGCAGGTACCCGCATGAAATCCTCAACCCAAAAGACGTTGCATGAGATTGGCGGGAGGTCACTTCTCTGCCACGCCCTCCACGCAGCCGCAGGTCTGAACCCGGAGCACCTTGTGGTCGTCGTAGGCCACCAGCGTGACCAGGTTTCCCCCGCTGTTGATGCCATCGCCGAGGAACTGGATTGCGCAGTATCCCAGGCGGTCCAGGAGGAGCAGAACGGTACCGGCCACGCCGTGCAGTGCGGCTTGAGCGCCCTGCCGGACTTTAACGGCACCGTCATCGTGACTAACGGTGACGTTCCACTTCTGCGCCCGGAGACTTTGCGCCAGCTGCAGGAGACCCATACCGGCGAGGGCAATGCCGTAACAGTGCTGTCCATGACTTTGGAGGATCCCACCGGTTACGGCCGCGTGCTGCGCGCCGAAGATGGATCCGTCACCGCCATTGTGGAGCAGAAGGACGCCTCCGAGGAGCAGCGCACGGTGCGCGAGGTCAACTCCGGCGTCTTTGCGTTCGACGGTGCCGTGCTTCGCGACGCTTTGACGAAGCTCAACTCCGATAACGCCCAAGGCGAGCTCTACATCACCGATGTGCTGAAGATCGCCCGCGAAGACGGCCACCGCGTCGGCGCGCACGTTGCTGCCGATCCGGAGGAGCTCTCCGGAGTGAACGACCGCGTGCAATTGGCCGCGGCCGGTCGCCTGCTCAACCGCCGCGTGGTCGAGGAAGCCATGCGCGGCGGCGCCACCATCGTTGATCCCGACACCACCTGGATCGGCGTCAACGTGACCATTGGCCAGGATGTCACCATTCACCCCAACACCCAGCTGTGGGGTGCCACGACCATCGCCGATGGCGCCGAGATCGGCCCCGACACCACCCTGACCAACATGCAGGTTGGCGAAGGCGCACATGTGGTGCGCACGCACGGCTTTGACTCTGTCATTGGCGGCAACGCGCAGATCGGCCCGTTTACCTACATCCGCCCCGGCGTCATCGTGGGTGAAGAGGGCAAGCTGGGCGGCTTCGTCGAGGCAAAGAAGGCACAGATCGGCCGCGGCACCAAGGTGCCTCACCTGACGTATATCGGTGACGCCACCGTGGGCGATTATTCCAACATTGGTGCTTCCTCCGTCTTCGTCAACTACGACGGCGTCAACAAGCACCACACCACCATCGGCAGCCACGTGCGCACCGGCTCGGACACCATGTTCATTGCCCCCGTCACCGTCGGTGATGGCGCTTACTCCGGTGCGGGTACAGTGATTAAGGACGACGTTCCTGCGGGAGCGCTCGCGGTCTCCGGCGGCAAGCAGCGCAACATCGAAGGTTGGGTGCAAAAGAAGCGTCCGGGTACGCCGGCAGCAGAAGCCGCCGGCAAGGCACAGGACGCCGAGGCTGACGAATAGACCACTAACTAACGACAAGTAAAGGGATATCTACCTATGACTGGCAAGGTTACCGGCAGCAGCAAGAACATGATGCTCTTCACTGGGCGCGCTCACCCAGCGTTGGCTGAGGCTGTGGCCAAGGAGCTCAAGACCGATCTGGTTCCAACCACCGCGCGCGATTTCGCCAACGGTGAGATCTTCATTCGCTTCGAGGAGTCCGTCCGTGGTGCCGACTGCTTCGTGATGCAGTCCCACACCCAGCCGCTCAACAAGTGGTTGGTGGAGCAGCTCATCATGATCGACGCGCTCAAGCGCGGCTCCGCTAAGCGCATCACCGCCATCCTGCCCTTCTACCCATACGCACGCCAAGACAAGAAGCACCTGGGACGCGAGCCTATTTCCGCCCGCCTGGTTGCAGACTTGCTGGCCGCTGCTGGTGCCGACCGCATCGTGTCCGTGGACCTGCACACCGACCAGATTCAGGGCTTCTTCGATGGCCCGGTCGACCACATGCACGCGATGCCGATCTTGGTGGACTACATCAAGTCCAAGTACCCGCTGGACAACCTCGCTGTGGTCTCCCCCGATGCTGGCCGCGTGAAGGTGGCGGAGAAGTGGGCGCACGAGCTTGGCGACGCCCCGCTCTCCTTCGTTCACAAGACCCGCTCCACTACCGAGGCCAACAAGACGGTGTCCAACCGCGTCGTCGGTGACGTCGAGGGCAAGGACTGCATCCTGCTCGATGACATGATTGATACCGGCGGCACCATCGCGGGCGCTGTCCGCGTGCTCAAGGAAGCCGGCGCCAAGTCCGTGGTTATTGCGTGTACCCACGGTGTCTTCTCCGACCCGGCCCGCGAGCGCCTGTCCGAGTGCGGTGCTGTCGAGGTCATCACGACCGATACCCTGCCGCAGTCCACCGAGGGCTGGGACAACCTCACGGTCCTGTCCATCGCCCCGCTGCTGGCTCGCACCATCCACGAGATCTTCGAGAACGGTTCCGTGACTACCCTCTTCGAGACTCACTAGATTTGGTTCTGCGACAACGCTGCTGCTAAAATCTTGTGCGTCTCGGCGAGGGAGAAATCCGTTATCGACGCGATAGCACAAGTTAAGCAGTGAATCTTGTATTAAGCCTGCGATGACTCGTCCAAGACGTCCATCGGCAGGCTTTTGTCGTATCTACACGGTTCTTCATGAGCCCTTGCCGCACAACGATACTTTAAGGAGATTTACTTATGGCTTCTGAGCGCCCCGTATTGAAGGCTGAAGTCCGTTCCGAGTTCGGCAAGGGCTTCGCTCGCCGTCTGCGCGCTGCAGGCAAGATCCCGGGCGTCGTCTACGGCCACGCCGTCGACGTTCTGCACTTCGCGGTTGACCGCCTGGAAATGACCGCACTGGTCCGTAACCACGGCGTCAACGCCGTGTTCGAGCTGGAGCTCGAGGGCGAGCAGCACCTGGTCATGGTCAAGCACATTGACCAGAACGTCCTGACCTTCAACATCGACCACATCGACCTGCTCTCCATTAAGCGTGGCGAGAAGGTTGAGGTCGAGGTTCCGGTTGTCCTCGAGGGCGAGCCGGCTCCGGGCCTCATGTCCATCCAGGATGCCGACGTCCTCCTCGTCGAGGCAGACGTGCTCAACATTCCGGAAGAGATCGTCGTGTCCATCGAGGGTCTCGAGGACGGCACCGTTGTCACCGCTGGCGAGGTTTCCCTGCCGGAGGGCACCACCCTTGCTGCCGAGGAAGACACCGTCATCGTCTCCATCTCCGAGCCGGAGGTTGATGAGGACGTCGAGGCTGCCGCTGAGGCTGCTGAGGAAGGCGGCGCCGAGTCCGCCGACGAGTCCGCTTCCGAGGAGAAGAAGGACGAGGAGTAAACCTCCCCTCACCTATCTAACGCACCGCGCCTGCCCCCAGCTTTCTGGGGACGGGCGCGGTTCGCCGTTTTCGCCCCTACGCTGTTTAGAATGGGCAGCGTGACTCAATCTTCTTTCCTCGTCGTGGGGCTGGGCAACCCCGGCCCGAAGTACGCCGGCACCCGCCACAACATCGGCTTTGACGTGGCTGATGAGCTGGCCCGTGAGCTGTTCGCTTCCTTTTCCGTTCATAAGAAGACAAACACCGATATAGCCGAAGCGCGGCGTGGGGACACCAAGGTGATCGTCGCCAAGCCGCGCAGCTTCATGAACCTATCCGGCGGACCCATCAAGGCCCTCGCCCAATACTTCAACGTTCCTCATGATCACATCATCGTTGTCCACGATGAGCTGGAGCTCGACTTCGCCACCATCAAGCGACGCCTCGGCGGCGGAGACCACGGCCACAATGGCCTGCGCTCCACCACGAAGTCTTTGGGCACCAAGGACTATCAGCGGCTTTCGGTGGGCATCGGCCGCCCACCTGGACGCATGGACCCAGCCGCGTTTGTTCTCAAGCCATGGAGCAAACAGGAAACCCAAGAGATTCCCATCATCTGTGCTGATGCGGTCGATGAGATTCTTCGCGCGTTAGACTAGCCGGCATGAAGCTCGCTACTCTTCGCACCAGTTTTGGCACCTGCGCTATCCGCATCGATGGCCCCAACGTGGGCACGGAGCTGGATTATGAAGATGTAGGAGAATTACTTAGTAGTCCCGACTGGCGCAAGGCCGCACAGCTTTCTGGCGAGCCCGTGGTTTTCGACGATGCCGACTTGGCTCCCGTCGTCCCGAACCCGGGCAAGATTATCTGCGTCGGTGTTAACTACGCCAAGCATGCCCGGGAAATGGGGCGCGAACTTCCCACGCAGCCCACGCTCTTCATCAAATTTCCAGAAGCCCTGACAGGCCCCTTCGATGACGTCTATGTCCCGGACTATGCCACGAAGAAGCTGGACTATGAAGGAGAGCTCGCCGTGGTCATTGGGCGCCGCGCCCATCGCGTTCCGGTAGCGGAGGCACTCGGGCACGTGGCTGGCTATGCCATCATGAATGACTACACTTTGCGCGATTATCAGCGCGCTACCACGCAGTTCCACGCCGGTAAATCCTTCTACCGCACCGCCGGCTTCGGACCGTGGTTGACCACGACTGATGAATGGGCCCCGGGCAAGGCCGCGCGGCTAGTCACGACCGTCGATGGTGAAGTCCGCCAGGACGATAACACCGATGACCTCATCTTCTCCGTGGCCGAGCTCATCGCCTTCTGTTCCTCCCTCTACCCTCTCAATCCAGGCGATGTTATTGCCACCGGCACCCCGGAAGGCGTGGGCTTCGCGCGCGGCGAGGAAGCACTGCTTGGCGACGGCTCCCGCACCCGCATCAGTATCGAAGGGCTCGGCGCGATTGAGAACACCACGCGCTTCGGCGAACCTCCCGCTGCCGGGGGCTGCGGCGAAGGCTGTATCTGTCACGGCCGTTAACATTCAGCCGTATCCAGGATCTTCAGCGAAAACTGACAGGTTTCGTTAGGGTGGGGCACCACACGTGCCCGACTGACCAAGGAGGATGAGCCTCAATGACTCTTTGCTCCCGCTTCACCGCCGCCGGCCTCGCACTATGCGCCAGCACCGCGCTGGTTGCGTGCTCTTCAGATAAAGAGGCCGATCCCGCCCCGACGCCGACTCCCGCGTCTGTGGAAACCGTGACGGAAACAGCCGTTGCAACTGGCGCGGACCAGGGCGATGTTGATGACGACGATGACCGCGATGACGACGCCCAGCTGCCTGCAGACACGGCTGCTGCCGGGGACGCCGGAAATGCAGAGAATTCCGGGAAGCTCACCGGCGATGACGCATTCGAGAAAGCTTTAGCCCATGCCGGCGTTGATGCCCAGGCCGTCACGGAGAAGGAAGTCGACTACGACGATGGTGATGACGGCAAGGGCCCGCACTGGGAGATTGAATTCAAGGCTAATGGCCAGGAACATGAACTCGACGTCGACGCCGCCAGCGGCGCGGTGACGCAACACGAGGTTGACTAAATACCTCCCAATTCGCCCCACTTACCTAACCCCCGCGGTTAGGTATTTTCCCAGCTAAGCGGTAAATTTAGAGGTATGAGTTCACAGTCTAAGAAGTCTGCCACCAAGCCGCCGAAGCTAGATAAGCAAGCCTATGAGGACGAGCTCAAGCGCCTCCAAGCAGAGCTCGTCGAGATGCAGCAGTGGGTCGTTGAGACCGGCGCCCGCGTGGTCATCATCATGGAAGGCCGCGACGCCGCCGGCAAGGGTTCCGCCATCAAGCGCATTACGCAGTACCTCAACCCGCGTACCTGCCGCATCGAGGCGCTGCCGAAGCCCACCGACCGCGAGGCGGGCCAGTGGTATTTCCAGCGCTACATTGAGAAGCTGCCCACCGCCGGCGAGATCGTCATCTTCGACCGTTCCTGGTACAACCGCGCCGGCGTGGAGCGTGTCATGGGCTTCTGCTCCCAGCAAGAATACGTGCGCTTCCTTCACCAGGCTCCGCTGCTGGAGCACATGCTCATCGAGGATGGCGTCATCCTTCTTAAGTACTGGTTCTCCGTTTCTGATGAGGAGCAGCTCGCACGCTTTAAGTCCCGCCGCAACGATCCGCTGCGCCGCTGGAAGCTCTCCCCCATGGACTTGCAGTCCATTACCCGTTGGGAAGACTACTCGCGTGCCAAGGATGAAATGTTCGTCCACACCGATACCCCGTCCTCCCCGTGGTACACCGTGGAATCCGAGGACAAGAAGCGCTCGCGCATCAACGTGATCAACCACATCCTCAAGATGGTTCCGTACCAGCACGTAGAGCAGGATGTTCCTGAGATCCCAGATCGCCCCGAGCTCGAGGCCGAATACGTACGCCCGCCGCGCAATGAATTTGCCTACGTACCAGATGTCGCAGCCGATTTGGAGCGCGACAAGGTCAACGGCAACGGCTCCGGCAAGAAGCAGGGAAAGAAAAAGAAGGGCAAGAAGGACAAGAAAAAGAAGTAGTACTTTCGGCATGTACTACCATGGCCGTCTATGAGCTCTTCCCGCACCGCGCGTACCTTCCTGTCCTCGGTGCATTTGGGGGACGCGCTACTCGCAGGAGTCGCGGGGCTCGTAGCGGCCTTTTATTGTGCCTTGGCGTTTTCCTCTTCCGGAACGGTGGAAGTACTCGAGGCTCTCTTGTCGCTGCTGTTCATACCGTTCTTCCTCGTGTGGCGCTCGAGGCCAATCGTGAGCGCAACAGGATTCCTAGTTCTGCTCCTGGCCTGGGCTGTCATATGGATGAACCAGCTCCCCACCAATAGCGGCCTCACCCCGTGGGCGCTGACCGCCCCCATGGCCGTGTACACCACCTCGCGGTACATCACCCAGAGGCTGGTTCCGCGGGTGGTCCTCCTCATCACCGCACTCGGTACCTTTATCTCCCCCTTCATGTGGCGCATCGACACTGAGACTTACCTTCTGCGCTATGAGGTAGACACACCCTTCCTTGCCATGGTGGTGGCCCATTGGGCAGTGCTGGGCAGCACGTATTTCATCGCTGCCCGGTATTTTGACCGTGATCGCCAACGGGAGATACTAGCCCGCGAGCGCTTCCACCAGGCACAAGAAGAAGAACGCCTCCTCATTGCACGGGAACTGCACGATGTCCTTGCCCATTCCCTCACCCTGATTAAGGTTCAGGCTAATGCAGGCATCGTTGCAGCGAATACGGACTCCGGCGCGGCTGAAGAAGCACTTCTTTCGATCCGCGATAATGCGGATACCGCCCTGCGCGAGGTTCGCGGAATCGTCGCTGCCTTGCGCTCACCCCGACCCACGGCTCTGGAGCCTGCTCAACAACTTGAGCACATCGAAGGAATCCTCGAAGGCTTCCGCGCTGCTGGGCTGAAAGTCGACGCAAACCTCCCAGCTGAATACGCCGTGCCGTCGTTGGTGCAGATGGCATTGGTGCGCATTACCACGGAGGGCTTGACGAATGCTCTGCGCCATCAGGGCGTCGGCACGCATGTCGTGGTTGAGCTTGTACTTGATGACGCCGCCGCGCTCACCCTCACCTCCACCAATCCTCATCCCACGCCAAGCAACGTCGCGGGCAGCGGCGTGGGCTTAGTCGGAGTAGCGGAACGAGCTCGTTCGCTCGGCGGTCGCCTCGACTATTCCGGCGATGCTCATTCCTTTTCCTTGCACGCACAGATACCGATGAAGGAGACCAAGGATGCCACACAGCAGATCTAGAATCCGCGTCTTATTGGCCGATGATCAAGCAATGCTGCTCTCAGCGTTGTCTACCATCCTCACTGCGCAAGAAGACATCGAGGTCGCGGCAACCGCTGCCACTGGGGCGGATGCCGTGGCAGCAGCACTAAGCCACCACATTGATGTGGCTATCCTCGACATTCGCATGCCCGGCATGGACGGCATCGGAGCGGCTCAAGCCATACTCGAGCGCAAGCCCGAGTGCCGCATCATCATGCTCACCACATTCAATGATGAAGAACTCGTGGCGCGGTCCATCTCCGCTGGCGCCCACGGCTTCCTGCTGAAGGATGCCGACCCAGAGGTTCTTGTGACCGCCGTTCGCAACGTGGCGCAAGGAGAATCGGTGCTGGCCGCCGGGGTAACCGGCCCAGTGCTGGAGGCTTATCGCTCGGCGCTGACGCGCGAAAACCTCAGCGCCCAGGAACGCCAAGGACTCAGTCTTGTAACACGCCGCGAGATGGAAGTGCTTTCGCTCATCGCGCGTGGTGCTACAAATGCGGAGATAGCCGCCGACATGGTCATCGCAGAAACCACGGTGAAAACTCACGTCTCCGCGCTCATGTCTAAACTCGCCGCACGTGACCGAGTGGCCCTCGTTCTCTTAGCGCAGCGTGCTGGGGTTGCCTAAGCTCCTACCACGGTAGGAGGTCTGCTCGCTGAAGACCATCATGCAGGCGGATTCCTTTATGATGAGCCCCGGCGATACTGCATTTTATGAATTGCGATATCTCTTTTGAGCACATCTCGAAGTCTTTTGGTCGGCAACGAGTCCTCGATGATGTTTCCTTCCGCATCTCCCCGGGCCGCGTGCATGCGCTCCTCGGGCGCAACGGAGCAGGAAAGTCGACGCTCTTCTCCATCCTCTTAGGTCTCCTGCCGCCCGACTCGGGCTCCATCAACGTGGCGGGCCAACCATGGAGCCGCAATGTACTTCGCCGCATTGGTGCCTCAGTGAACGGGCCAGCCTTTTATGGCCATCTGTCTGCCTCGGCGAATCTTCGCGTTCACGCTCGACTTCTAGGCCTTCCTGATTCCGAGATTGACCGGGGTCTCTCCATCGCAGGGCTCAACGGCGTTGGCTCCAAGAAGGCGAAATCCTTTTCCACTGGTATGAAAGCCCGCCTGGCGTTAGCGCAAGCTCTCCTCGGCAATCCAGAGGTACTTGTTCTTGATGAGCCCCAGAATGGCCTCGATCCCCAAGGCATCATGGAGTTGCGAGAGCTACTACAACAACTAGCCGCGGCTGGGCACACCGTTATCGTCAGCTCCCACCAGCTTGGAGAGGTCCTGCACCTTGCCCATGACATCACCGTCTTGGCCGAGGGTACGATTCGCTATTCCGGTTCCCTGCACGAGCTAGCTCCACGTGGTCAGTTGGAGGAAGAATTCTTCCGACTTACCTCACCGAGCCACCCCTCCCAAGCGCCTACCAACCGGGAAGGAGAGTCACGTGCCTAAGCACACTACTGCCCCTCGCCCGAGTTACCTTTCAGCAGAACTACTGCGCAGCCGTGGAAGCGCCTTACAGTGGTTGCCTTTGCTGGCGCTACCGCTGGTCATCATGACAATCATTTTCTCCTCAATGGCCTCAGCACGCACTGATGCCACGGGCGTCTTGGCTTGGCAATCCTTGTTTGTTACCGGCATGTATTCCCCTCTTACTGGGCTGTTCGCTGCCATTCCAGAACGCCGCGAGACCATCACTCGCAGCGGCGGAACGCAATGGAGAAACCTCAACCCGCGTCTCGAGAATGCTGCCCGCTTTATCGTTGTCATTGTCAGCCTTGCGGTCTTCCATATTCTGAACTTTGGTGTTTCTTGGTTCGTTGTCGCTGCCCAGGGGCGGGAGAATCATGAACTTATCCTCGTAGCTGGGCTCTACTCCTTCCTTGGCGCGCTTGGCATTGCCGGGCTTTCCGCTGCCTGTGCCCGCCGACTGGGCTTCGGCTTAACGCTGGTAGCCGCGGCCCTATGGCAAATAATCAGCATCCTTCCGTGCACTGTCGAATCAGGCAGGTGGTGGGCCTTTCCCCCAGCATGGCCGCAACGATTGCTTCTGCGCGCATTGCGTATTCACCAGAACTCGGTGCCTCTTGAACCACAAGACCCACTTCTCACCAGCAGTCCACTACCGGCTTTCATATTGTGCGTCATCCTCGCCGTTCTCGGAGCATTAGCCGCAGTCTACACGCCGCGACGATACCGGCCAATGTTCTCGCTGCGACACCGTTTCGCGCGTTCCACAACGGCCCAGACTGATGCCGACGTTGCTAATACCACCATGGAAGAAGCCCAAGTATGGCAGCCAACGAGACACCCCCGTGCGGCGGCACAGTCCTCGCTGTGGTCCACGTTGCTAGGACTCCACCGTGCAGCTTTTAGCCCAGCGGTGTTCTCTTGCTTGATGCTCAGCATTCTGGCGCTAGGCTTTGTCGCCCTGCAATATCCCGCTAACTACGTCGAAGGTTTCTTTCACTACTTTCTGCTTCCGGTCGGCGCAGGTATCTTGCCGGTCCTCGTTTGGCCCCGTGTAGCTGATTCATGGCCGTTGGTCCATATGGAAACACGGTTCGGCACATCCGGGATTCTCCTCTGGTTCCTGTGTGTCATCCTGGCGGTATGCGCTGCCGCATACCTGGCCAGTGCGCTCGCAGGTGGCGATGTCGCGGCCCAGCTTCCGGCATTTCCCCTTACGGTTGGGGTGGGCTTTGCCATCGCGGCAGTATCACTCATCCTGGTGGTTCGCCTCGGCATTGTAAGCGCTATCGCCCTCAGCATCGTGGGGACTATCGTCTCCGTCACCTTAGGCGGCGACGTCTTGGCAGATACCGGTCTGTGGATACTCGCCTTCCCTGCTTGGCCCTTAGTTGCGTACTCGTCTCTGCGCTACGCCATCGCCATGACGCTGACTGTGGTGCTCTGTGCGGCTGCCGCGTTGCTCGCACGGCGTCTGCTCCACACGCGTGCGCTGTCTCCCCGCTAAAACTGACGAATCTGACAAAAGCAGTCTAGATTTTTCGATCTTGGCCCGTACTTTTGGCAGATCGGGCAGTTGCGCGTTTGAAGCATCCTGGCAAAGCTAGGTCGCAGACCGAGCAGGAGCCTAAAACAGCGAAACACCGCCCACGCCATGCAGCGAGGGCGGTGTTAGGTTTCCTAGCTCTTAGAGCTCAGAGACGTCAACGCGCTTCGGGTACACCACCGGGCGAGCGCCGGCGATTTCCTCGACGATGCGGATGACCTGGTTGGAGTAACCGAACTCGTTGTCGTACCACACGTAGAGCACGAGGTGCTTGCCGGAGGAGATGGTGGCGAGGCCATCGACCACACCAGCGTGGGTGGAGCCCACGAAGTCGGAGGACACAACCTCCGGGGAGGCGATGTAAGAGATCTGCTGGCGCAGGTCGGAGTGCAGGGAGACGTTGCGCAGGAAGTCGTTGACCTCGTCGCGGTCAGCTTCCTTCTCCAGCTCGAGGTTGAGCACAGCCATGGACACGTCCGGGGTGGGAACGCGGATGGCGTTGCCGGTGAGCTTGCCCTCAAACTCCGGCAGAGCCTTGGACACGGCCTTGGCTGCACCGGTTTCCGTGAGCACCATGTTCAGGCCGGCTGCGCGGCCGCGGCGGTCACCCTTGTGGAAGTTATCGATGAGGTTCTGGTCATTGGTGAAGGAGTGTGCGGTCTCCACGTGGCCGTGAACCACGCCGTAGCGGTCGTTGATGACCTTGAGCACCGGGGTAATGCCATTGGTGGTGCAGGATGCTGCGGAGAGGATCTGGTCGGAATCCTCGATATCGCCGTGGTTGATGCCGTAGACGATGTTCTTCAGATCGCCCTTACCCGGTGCGGTCAGCAGCACGCGAGCCACACCCTTGGACTGCAGGTGCTGGGACAGGCCCTCGCGGTCGCGCCAGACACCGGTATTGTCCACGACGATGGCGTTGTCGATGCCGTACTTGGTGTAGTCGATCTCCGCCGGGTTGTTGGCGTAGATCATCTGAATCTTGGTGCCGTTGGCCCAGATGACCTCATTCTCCTCGTCGACGGCGATGGTGCCGTTGAAAGCACCGTGTACGGAGTCACGACGCAGGAGCGAGGCGCGCTTGAAGATGTCAATGTCGCCCTTCTTGCGCACGACGATAGCGCGCAGGCGCACGCCGCCGTAGGCAGCTTCGCGGGCGATGAGGATGCGGGCTAGGAGGCGGCCGATGCGGCCGAAGCCGTAAAGAACGACGTCGGTGGATTCCTTGTCAACACCAGCGCCGACGAGATCCACGAGGGTCTCCTCGAGGTAGTTGCGCAGGTTATCGGAGCCGGATTCCTCGAAGCCAGTGGCCAGGCGGCCCAAGTCGATGGAAGCGGTGCCCAGGTTCATCGAGCACAGTTCCTTGAGGATGGGCAGGGTCTCTGCGGTGGAAAGCTCACGCTCAGCGATGCGGCGGGCGTAGCGGTGCGCCTTGATGATGTCGATATCGGTCACACCGATGAGCAGGCGGCCGTAGATAGAGGTGACAACGTTGTTATTGCGGTGCAGCTGGTGGATGAGCGGGATCATCTCTTGGGCCAGCTCCAGGCGCTCGTTCCAATCCTCGTGCCCAATGTGCGCGTTCGAAGTCACGTACTTTGTATCCTTTACTCGTCAAAAAGGGTGTAAAACTATGTCCATTCGTAAATCTTAACCCCTATTCATGCCCGTTTGGGTGTAGTTGCGCGAGGATCTCCGCCACACTACCCCCGCCGATTTTCTCCACGTCGACGCCCACGAGGCAATAGTCCACGTCGGCGTCGAGCTGCGCACGACGCGGTTTCAGCAACGCGTTGAGATAGGGGTAGACCAAAGGCAGGTCCGGGTGTACCCGTGTGTAGGCAGTCTCCAGCCCGCGGGCGTAGCGCCCGGAGAACGCGCGGGTCGACACCGTCCGGCCGCCGCGGCGCAGAAGGCCACGGTTGTGCTCACTCGTTCCGGCTTCATCGGACAGCAAGAAGGCAGAGCCACAGCTGACTGCCTCTACCCCCGGCCACGCCAAGGCCTCGGCGACATCCTCCGCGGTGCGCAGCCCACCCGCGGCAATGAGCGGAATGCCCGTGACTTGATGCACCGCCGCAACAAGTTCTTTGAGCGGGCGCGGATCGGGTTCCGCACTCGGGTCCCACACTCCGCGGTGTCCCCCGGCTTCAGGCCCTTGCACACACAACACATCGACGCCTCGCGCGGCCGCAGCCTGCGCCTCCTCAGGGGTAGTGACCGTGGTCCACGCCTCTGCCCCAGCGGCGTGTATGCGCGCTACGTCCGCCTCCTCAAACACCCCGAACATCGACCACAGCACCGCTGCCCCACCATCTAGTGCGGCGTCGAGCTTGTCCTGCCATCCGAAGTCCAGGGGGACGTCGCCAAGCACGGCGTCCTCTTCTGCGGCAAGGGACCGTGCAGCCGCGAGCTCCGATTCTGTCAGCTCCCTCTGCGGATAAAAGAGGTTGACGCCGAAGCGCGTGTCGGCGCACGCAGCGATGGCCTCCCGCGCGGCGTCTACTGAAGAGCTCCCCAGGCCCAGCGTGCCAAAGGAACCGGCGGCCTCAGCGGCGGCAACCAGTTCAGGCGTGGTGGGCCCACCGGCCATCGGGGCAGGTAGGACGGGACAGGTGATAGCCTCAAGAAGTTGACTCATGGTCCCCCAGCCTAAAGAAAAACCATCAAGGGAGTTGTTGTGTCCGCCATCCGTGACTTTTTCACCCGCCTCTTTGGCAGCGCTGAGGCTGCGCCGAAGAAGACGAAAAAGGCAGTCACCCCTGGACTAAATCCAGCCGATTTAAGCGCTAAGTGGCTCATCGTAGGCTTAGGCAATCCCGGCGCGAAATACGCCGCGACCCGTCACAACGTGGGGTACATGGCGGTGGATGATCTCCTCGCCGAATCTGGCGACATGCTTGAACCCGTCACCGGGCACCAGCTCAGCGTCGCACAGCTCGAGCTCGGGGGCACGAAGGTCGTGGCTTTGCGTTCACACACCTACATGAATCTCTCCGGCGATCCCATCGCACCCTTGGCCGCGCAGTTGGGGGTTGCGGCAGAAAACATCATCGTCATCCATGACGAGCTCGACCTACCCGCCGGCAAGGTGCGCATTAAGAAGGGCGGCAACGAGAATGGCCATAACGGTTTGAAGTCGCTGAGCGAGCGCTTGGGCACGCGCGATTACCTGCGTGTGCGTGTGGGTATCGGGCGCCCGCCCAAGGGTGGCTCCATCCCGGACTGGGTGCTCGCGCCTGTCGACGCCAGCGCTGAGCTCGATTCCACCATCGCTACCGCCGCCGAGGCTGCACGCCTCATCGTGGCTGAGGGCCTCAACAAGGCCCAGCAGGAAATCCATTCCCGGTCGAAATAAACCCCGGCGCGGCCGCGCTCAACGCCCTACACTGTCCAAGTATGAGCCGCGCGAGCAAGAACCTGCCTTCTAATCATGACCCTCGAACAATTGTCATTACCGGTGCTTCGAGCGGGGTGGGCGCGGCCGCTGCCCGCATCCTTCACCAGCGCCGCCCGCAGGATTCGCTCGTGCTCGTGGGCCGGAACCCGGAAAAGACGCAGGCCGTAGCCGAAGAAGTTGGTGCGGCCTTTCACGTGGCCAACTACGAGTCTTTGGGCCAAGTTCGCCGTCTCGCGGAAGAGCTAAGCCAGTACTCGCAGATCGATGCCTTGGGCAATAACGCCGGCGGCATGTTCGACGGCCCCTTCGCCACCGCCGATGGCTTCGAGCGCACGTGGCAGATCAACGTTGTGGCGCCTTTTCTTCTGACCTCTTTATTGCGCGATACCCTGCGGGCCAGCGATGCCACCGTGGTGCAGACCGCCTCTTTGGCCAACGTCCTGTATTCCGCTTTCGATCCCGGTGACCCAAACACCTTTGAAAAATTCACCGCGGAGCGCGCTTACGGCAATGCCAAGTTGGGCGATATTCTTCTGACCCGCTACCTCGACTCGCACGGTCTGACCTCCGTGGCCTTCCACCCGGGCGTGTTGAATACTGGCTTCGGGCAGAACTCAACGAGTAGGACGAGCAAGCTGTATTCGACCACTGCAGCCAAGCATTTCTTGGGCAAGGCGGACAAGGGCGGCGAGAACCTTGCTTATTTCCTCAGCGGCACTCCGGGCATCCATTTCAATTCCGGCGAGTACTACAACAACAAGCGCAAGCCAGGCCTGCAGAGGCCGATTGCGAAGAAGCTCTCGGTGGCGCGGCGCGTCTTCGATGATTTGGGCCGCCAGCTCAATGTGGAGTGGTAACAGCCAGCGGCTAAACTAGCCCGCATGAGTATTGCCTCCGAAGCTTCCCGCCGCCGCACATTCGCTGTCATCGCCCACCCGGATGCTGGTAAGTCCACGCTGACGGAGGCGCTGGCACTTCACGCGCACGTCATCAACGAAGCTGGCGCGGTGCACGGCAAGGGCAACCGCAAGTCCACGGTCTCTGACTGGATGGAGATGGAGAAGGAACGCGGCATTTCCGTGGCCTCCTCGGCCCTGCAGTTCGAGTACGCGCCCGAGGGTCACGAGGGCGAGCCCTACATGATCAACCTGGTGGACACCCCGGGCCACGCGGACTTTTCGGAGGATACCTACCGCGTGCTCACGGCGGTGGATGCTGCCGTCATGCTTATCGACGCCGCCAAGGGCCTCGAGCCCCAGACCCTCAAGCTGTTTCGCGTGTGTAAGGCCCGCGGCCTGCCTATCATCACGGTGATCAACAAGTGGGACCGCGTGGGACGGGAGCCGCTGGAGCTTGTCGACGAAATCGTCAACGAAATCCAGCTGCAGCCCACCCCGCTGTACTGGCCGGTGGGTATTGCCGGCGACTTCCGCGGCTTGGCCCACATCAACGATGACGGCGAGGCCGATGAATACGTGCACTTCCTGCGCACCGCCGGCGGTTCCACCATCGCCCCGGAGGAGCACTACGCGCCCGAGGATGCAGCCGCGAAGGAAGAGGACGCCTGGGAGACAGCCGTGGAGGAAGCAGAGCTGCTGGCAGCCGATGGCGCTCTGCACGACCAGGAGCTCTTCGAGCAGTGTGTTACCTCCCCGCTCATCTTCGCCTCCGCGATGCTGAACTTCGGCGTGCACCAGATCCTGGATACGCTGTGCGCCATCGCCCCGGCTCCGCGCTCGCGCGAGTCAGATCCCCAGGCCATCGAGGCCGCTACCTCCGCCATCGACGAGGTACGTGAGGTCACCGATGACTTCGCGGGCGTCATCTTCAAGGTGCAGGCGGGCATGGACCGCAAGCACCGCGATAACTTGGCCTTCATGCGCGTGGTCTCCGGCGAGTTTGAGCGCGGTATGCAGGTCAACCATGCGCAGTCTGGGCGCAGCTTCTCCACTAAGTACGCCCTGACGGTCTTCGGCCGCACGCGTGACACCGTGGACACGGCGTACCCGGGTGACATTGTGGGCTTGGTCAATGCCGGTTCCTTGGCACCAGGTGACACGATTTACACGGGCAAGAAGGTGCAGTTCAAGCCCATGCCGCAGTTCGCGCCGGAGGCATTCCGCATCCTGCGCGCGAAGTCTTTGGGTGATTACAAAGCCTTCCGCAAGGGCTTGGACCAGCTGGCTGCGGAAGGCGTGGTCCAGATTCTGCGCAACGATACGCGTGGCGATGCCGCCCCGGTCATGGCTGCGGTGGGCCCCATGCAGTTCGAGGTCATGCAGGCTCGCATGGAGGTCGAGTACAACGTGGAGACCATCACCGAGCCCATCCCCTACTCGGTGGCCCGCCGTACCGACGCCGAATCCGCGCCCGAACTGGGCCGCCAGCGCGGCGTAGAGATCTTTACCCGCAGCGACGGCGAGCTCATCGCGCTCTTTGGTGATAAGTGGAAGCTGGCCTTCATTGAGAAGGAGCACCCGGAGCTGACCATCGAAACGCTCGTGGCGGATTAGACCGTGAGCATCAACGGAATGACCACGATTTTGACTATCTGCGCCACCACAATGGTGGCCGCGTAGCCAGTCATAATACGGGAATCCGTGCTGATTCCTGTGGCGTAGTCGACCACGGCAGGCTGGCCAAAGATGCCGGAAACGCCGCCCGCGGTGCGGGTTTCTGACTGGCCAAGGAACCTGTTAGCCACAGCGAAGAGGACGACGACAACCACGGTAATGATGGCGGCGAGAGCCATGCATTTCAGGCCCATCCAGGAGAATGCCGTGGACTGGAAAGCCTCACTCGAGGCCAAGCCCACCGAAGCCAGGAAGATAACCAGGCCCCATTGCTGAAGAGCCAGATTGATTGAAGCCGGAACCTTCCAGGGCACGCGGCGCGTGCGGTGGAGAGCGCCAAGAACAAGGCCGGTAATCAGTGGCCCCAGCGCGAAGCCCAGCTCAAAGGACGTACCACCCGGCAATGGCACCACGATGAGCGCAATGAGGTAGCCCAAGAACAGGCCACCTCCCACTGCGATCCAGTTCAGCTGCGAGTAGCCCTGAACCGAGTCACCGAAATAATCGCGAATATCGCCCATACGATCCTGATCCACGATCACCGTCACACGGTCACCGGCATCAAGGTGCGTATCGAAGCTAGCGAGGAACTCCTCATCACCGCGCTCCACATGGATAATGCGGCCACCATAACGCCGGAAAAGATTGAGCTCCTCCACGGTTCGTCCCGCAATATCGGTGTTCGAGACCACCACGTTTTCAATGACCAAGCGCTTGTCCACGAAGGGTACTTGGGGCTGGCGTTTACCCAAGGCGGCGGTAAGCTCGCGCCTCTTCGCCTTCGTCACGAGCACGCGCAGGATATCGCCCTTGCGAATCTCTGGATGGTCCCCCGCCACGGTGCGGGTATTGCCGCGGCGAATCGTGGCGATAACGAACTGATCCTCGAATCGCTCCACCAGTTCGTCGTAGGTGATGTCCTTAGTTACCCGAATAGTCCGGGAACGGAAGACCTCCTCCGCGGAATTGTCCTTATCCTTACTGCCCGGCCAGGACTGCTTGAGCAGGAAGGCCACGAGCAGAATGGCGACGGCCACGCCCACCGGATAGCCCAAGGAGTAGCCCACGGCTGGCAGTTCCTCGCCCGTTTGCTGTTGCGCCACAGCAAGCGATGCCGTCGAGGTCGTCGCACCGGAGAACACGCCCACGGAGAGCAAGGGCGACAGTCCCAGCCAGCCGCCCGCGAGAAGTGCCACGGCGGCAGCACCCACTACCGCTATCGCGGCAGTAATCATGTGCTTCAGCTGCTCAGAGAAGCCTTTGAAGAAGCGCTCGCCGGCAGACAAGCCCTGCATATAGATGAAGAGGCCAAGGCCCATCTCCTGCAGGCTGCTGAGGATCGTGCCGTCGAGATCGATAAAGGCGCCGATGGCCAATCCCACGAACAAGGTGCCGGCTGCGCCGAAGCGCAGCGGGCCAAAAGGAATCATGCCAAATAACGTGCCGAGCAAAGCAATAAAGAAAATGCTCAGCCAAATATTTCCATCAAATAGTGCCAACACGGGAAATCATTGTAAGAAAACACTCAGAAAACTCCATGCATGGGTCCGCTTCTCCTCCCTAGAGGAGGCGCGACTCACACCGTGTTGGCAAAAGTGAGTCGCGCACGACCCCGCTGAGCTCACTAGCTGCTGAGGAATTCCTTCCACGCCGGCCATTCGGCATAGGTCTGCGCGCGCCCAGCCTCATAGTTGGAGCGCAGCTTTGTCACAGAACGCTCAGTCGATGCCACCTGCATATCCTCCGGGAAGAAAAGCTGTGCGCTCCCCTCCTTTTCCAGCTCCAGAAGCCGGTCCTTGGAGGCGTTGTACCGGGCCGGCCGAGCAATCATCGCCTCCGCTACGGCAGGGTACTTTCGGAAGATTCGTCGCAGCGCCGCCGGCCGCCCCACCTCAGGCCGCACGTAGCCACGCGGTTTCGACCCCAGGAACAGGAACTTCTCAAACCCGGCCTTCTCCGCCTGCTCGATGAGGATGCCGCCGGATTCCCCCATGGCGCCGTCGACATACGGCGCACCGTCGATGACGCGCATCGGCATGATCAACGGCAGCGTCGAGGAGGCGCGCACACGCACCATCAGGTCTTCCTGCGTCTTGATGTCTTCACGCCCCCAATACACGCTCTCCCCCGTATCTGCGCGCGCGGCGGAAATGCACACCTGCGCCGGGTTAGCGTCAAAGGCTTCCCAGTCAAAGGGCATGTCCTGGTCCGCAGCCTTCTCGTAGATGAACTCCGCATTGAAGTAGCCGCTACCGCGCAACAGTGAGCCCAGGCCGCCGAAGCTGGGGTTCTTGGCAAAGTCCACGAAGGATTCCTCGGAGCGAACCACATCGCGGGAAAGGAAGTTCACGGTGTGCGAGGAGCCCGCGGACACGCCTCCGACCCAGCCGAATTCCACCTCCTCCTTTAGGAGCTTGACGATGCACGCGGCGGTATAGGAATTGCGCATACCGCCGCCTTCAATGACGAGTGCTGTATCTTTCGCGTCAATCACACTGCACGATGGTACCCCCGCGCTAGGATCGCGCCATGAGTTTGTTTTCCGCGGTAAAGGATATCGTCGATAAGCTCGGCGGCTCCCCCACCGTCCGCTTGGCCTCCCCGGATCCCCACGCCGTCGAGGTCTCCGTAGACCACCTGTCCGTCCACACGGCCGGCGGCCTCATCATCCTGGTTACCTCCCCAGCCGGCGCACAGGTACTCAGTGAGGTGGCGCGCTCCGGCGAGCCCGCGCGCTTAAGTGACTCTAAGACCACGGTGCATCTTTCCCCCACGACGAAGGCACAGCGTCCGGTCCATGATCCCAAGCGGGGCTGGGCCATCCCGCTATCCCCTGCGGAACGGGACATGCTGGCCCAGATCAGCGCCACGCCCGGCGATTATGAAGTCTCCGAGTCGCTTGCGGTCTCCATCGAAACCACCCCTGAAGAAAGCTAGCCTGCCATGCTCATCCTTCCCTTCCAAGGACGCACTCCCCGCATCCACCGCAGCGCCTGGATCGCCCCGAATGCCACCATCATCGGTGACGTCACCATCGGCCCTGACTCCTCCGTGTTTTATGGCTCCGTGCTGCGCGGGGACGTTGGTTCCATCCGTCTAGGCGCCCGCGTCAATATCCAGGACAACTGCGTCATCCACGTTGAATCCACCGAGCCGTGTGTGCTGAAGGATGATGTCACCGTGGGCCACATGGCCATGCTCCACGGCACGCGGGTGGGTGCGGGCACGCTCGTCGGGATGAAAGCCACCTTGCTCTCCGGCTCCACCGTGGGCCCTGGCTCTCTCATCGCCGCCGGCGCGGTGGTGCTCGAAGGCCAGGACATTCCCGCCGGCACACTAGCCGCCGGGGTTCCAGCCAAGGTGCGGCGCGAGCTGAGCCCTGAGGAATCCGCCGCCTTCATACCGCACGCCGCGCGCTACGTCGAAATTTCAAAAAATCAGGCGCTGCTTGGCGACGCCCTCCCTCTCGACGCCGTCCTCTACGACTAGCAGTCGCAACTGCCGTTGTTGCCAAAACTCCCGAGCCTGCCGCACGATCTGGCCAGAATTTTGGCAACTAGGGCAGTTCCACCACCGCGAAGCTAGGACAGCTGCCGAGTCGCCTTGAAGGCAAGCCCCTAAAGCAGAGCGAAGATGCCCATGACCACCAGGAAAGCGGCCACGCCGTAGCCGCTCCACAATGCCACGGTGGTGGAGTTCTCCCGGGCCCACGCAAAGGCGCGTCCGGCCCAGGACTGTGGCTTCGCCCGCACCAGGGCGATGAATAATCCGCACACCGTCGGCAGCGAGAGCGCAAACGTGGCGTAGAAAAAGAGGCCACCGTACTTAACGGTATTGCTAAAGTCCCCGGCCGCTAGGTGCATCAGGCCATAGAAAAAGGGCACGGAGGTCAAGGACTGGATAACGCCCATGGCATAGCCCACCACAACGGTCTTATCCGAAGGAGTGCGCAGCGGGCCGAGCAGTTTCTGCACCATATCGTTGGGTTCGCCCTGGGAGCGCCAGGCTAGAAGTCCCAGAGCAAGGCCAATGACTACCAGCCCCCACCCCAGCAGAGGCGATTCCAAGGCCGCGGCAACCTTGTCCTGGATACCGACGAAGATGAACATCACCACGGCGGCTGCGGTGAGCACGCCAAACCAGTCACCAACGATGACGAGGGCCGCAATCTTGCGGTAGCTGCCCCGCGGAAGCATGATGCCGATGGCCACCAAGATTCCGATCAATAAGGCGTTGACGGAATCGGCAAAGGCATTGAGCACGGCTTCAAGCATGCGCGCCAGTGTACAGGGCGCCCTTCCAGAACTTGCTCTGGGCACCTGGCCTTCAGCGCCCTGCGCCAGGCCTCGGCATAAAGGTTTAGCCTGAGGAAACATTCACTCACTGTTTACCGTTAAGGGCCCTCATGTGAAGGCCGTAAACGGTAAGGTATTGAAAAGTGCTTGCCGCCGCGACGGGTTTCTCCCCCATCGCGGCGGCGCCATAGCTCATGCCCCCGACAGTGATGTGGAGAGATAAGTAATGAAGGTAGCGATTCTCGGCGGAGACGGCTTCTGCGGTTGGCCCGCTTCCCTTTATCTCTCCGACCGAGGCCATGACGTCATCATCGTGGATAACCTCTCCCGGCGCGCCATCGATGAGGAGTTGGGCGCGGAATCCTTAACACCCATCGCCTCCATTGAGGAACGACTTGCCGCGTGGACCGAGGTCTCCGGCAAGACCATCGGCTTCCGCAACCTCGACGTGGCCCAAGACTACGACGGCTTGTTGGAGTTCCTCAACACTGAGCGCCCGGATGCCGTGGTGCACTTCGCTGAGCAGCGCGCCGCGCCCTATTCCATGAAGAATTCGCGCACCAAGCGCTACACGGTGGATAACAACATCAACGCCACCCACAACCTACTCGCCGCCATCGTGGAATCTGAGCAGGATATCCACGTCGCGCACTTAGGCACCATGGGTGTCTACGGCTACGGCACCGCCGGAATGAAGATCCCGGAGGGCTACCTGGACGTGCAGGTGGATGCGGGTGAGGGGGGCGTCGTCAAGCAGCAGATCCTGTACCCCTCCAACCCGGGCTCGGTCTATCACATGACGAAGGTGCTGGACCAGCACCTGTTTGCCTACTACGCCAAGAATGATGAACTGCGCATCACCGATCTACACCAGGGCATCATTTGGGGCACGCACACGGAGCAGACCCAGAAGGACGAGCGCCTGATCAACCGCTTTGATTATGACGGCGACTACGGCACAGTGCTCAACCGCTTCCTCATCCAGGCTGGCATCAGCTACCCACTGACCGTGCACGGCACCGGTGGCCAGACCCGTGCCTTTATCCACATCCGGGACATGGTGCGCTGCATCGAGCTAGCGCTGGAGAACCCTCCGGAACGCGGCGAGCGCGTCAAGATCATCAACCAGATGACGGAAACCCACCGTGTGCGTGACCTGGCAGAACTGCTGGCGAAGATCTCTGGTGCGGAAGTGGCCTACGTGCCGAACCCGCGCAAGGAATCCGCGGAAAATGAACTCCACGTCACCAACGACACCTTCCTCAACCTGGGGTTGGAACCCACCACGTTGTCTGAAGGGCTGCTGCATGAGGTCGAAGAAGTCGCGCGCAAGTACGCTAACCGCGCTGACCGCTCCAAGATTCCGGCGCAATCGCTGTGGACGCGCCAGCAGCACGCCGGCGTCCCTTCTACGGAGGCTTAAGGCCACGTGCGCATCGCAATCGTTACCGAGGTCTTCCTGCCCAAGATCGACGGCGTGGTCACGCGCCTAACGCGCACTCTGGACCAGCTGGCCGCGATGGGCCACGAGGTGCGGATCTTTGCCACGGGCAAGGCCCCTGCAACCTACGCCGGCTTCGAGGTCACCCGCATTCCCAGTTTGTCGCTGTGGGTCTACCCGGAGATTAAATTCGGCTTGCCCTCGTGGAGGTTCTTTAAGGAAATCAGGGATTTCGATCCCGATGTCATCCACGCGGTCAATCCCATTTGGACAGCGGCTCTCGGCGTCTTTGCTGCGCAGCGCGATGCCGTGCCTCTTGTGGCCAGCTTCCACACCAACGTGCCTGAATACGTCGATGCCCTGGGCATCGGGTGGACCCGCCCGTTGACTGAGGCCGCGCTGAAGTACCTGCACAACCAGGCAGCTGTGAACCTCTGCACCTCAGGCCCCATGGTGGATAAGGCTCGGGAGGTGGGGATCCACAACGTGCACCTGTGGCCCAAGGCTGTCGATACGCAGGCCTACCACCCCAGCCGCGCCACCGCGCAGATGCGCGAACGCCTCACCGGTGGTAACCCGGACTCCCCGCTGGTGACCTATATCGGGAGGGTCTCCAAGGAAAAGGACTTGGAGCGCCTCGATCACGTGATGCAGCTGGTTCGGGCAGAGCTTGGTGACGCCCGCCTTGCCGTCGTCGGCGATGGCCCTGCGCTGGAGGAGCTCAAGGCCAACTTCGATCCTTCGCGCACGGTGTTCACCGGTTACTTGTCCGGCGAGGAGCTCGCCGCTGCCTTCGCTGTCGGAGATGTCTTCCTCTTCCCCTCCGCCACGGAGACACTGGGCCTTGTGGCGCTGGAATCCTTCGCCTCGGGTGTGCCGGTCATCGGCACGAATGCCGGCGGTATTCCCTTCGTCATTGAGGAGGGCGTTACAGGACATCTCATCGAACCCGATGCCGATGATGAGGCCTGGGCCAGCGCTACCGTCAATCTTCTTCGTGACGCCACTCGTCGGGAGACGATGGGTGCTGCCGCCCGCCGCGAAGCCGAAAAGTATTCCTGGGTAGAATCCACCCAAGCCCTCCTTCAGGCCTATGAGGAGGCTATCGAGCATCCCTTCTTCAGGGAATAAATCCAAGTCAAGGAGCACTAATGGACTCAGCCCAGGACCTGTACTCCGCTGGCGCCTTCATTCAAGCCGGCATCGACGCCGCGTTCTCCTCACGCTTGGGCGACGTGCGCGACGTCGAGGTGAACTTTGCATCTTCCGACTCCGAGCCCGCCACCGATCAGCGCGCAGTGGTGCGTTTTACTACCGCCTCTGGGACCTATGATTTCGATGGCCTGCGCCTAGCCACAATCCAGGATGGCCTCTTGCACTGGGCTACGGGGTTGACGGAACACGCGCCGCAACCGGAGTTCCACGGCCCGCAGCCCGATTCCGCCCTGCTCCGCGGCTTGGCGCGGCGGCTGGTGGGTGACCGCCCAGTCATCCGCGTCCCGCAGGGCGAGGGCGAGGCGCTCGTCGCCGTTGACTTCGCGGAGATCCACCCCGATCCCCGTGTCAGCATCCTGGCCGGGCTTGAGCATTCGGGGGATATTGAGGGAGGCGTCGACGAACGCCTGGCCACCGCCGAGCTCGCCTCCTATGTGGGCGTGGCACCAGATGGTGTACAAGGCCTCGCACACTTCCACGGCACCCGGATCACGGCTCTCCCCCGTCCCTCGGGCCGCGGCGGGCTTAGCGCACGCGATGTGCTGGCCGACGCCCACTTTATGGCCACCGAGCACAATTTCTTCCTGGAGGCCCGATTCCCCAACCTGTGGGCTGACCTTGACCCTGACACGTCGCGCACCGTGGTGAACTCCGATTATGGTTCGCTTACGGTTCCCTCCCATCTCATCGCCACCCTCAACGCCACAACGAACACCTTTACGTGGGCATGGGCTGACGAGCTCTCCGGATCCATGTCCGCCCACGCCGCGGCGAACCTGCGCCGCTTCGGATATGACAATGCCATCCCCGAGCTGATTCGCGCCCGCGTACCCATCCCCGAGGCACGCTCTCTGCGCTTGCCGCAGCTAGCCATGCCAATTCTGGGGCTGTGGACCCTGCTGCCAGTGCAGCTACCCGACGGCCGTCAAGGGCTGGCGTTATCCGACGCCCCCGCGTTTCACCTGCCCGCGCCATCACGGGCCGCCGCGCAGGCCACGCTCAATGTTGCGGTGCCGGCGGGAGTGGATGAGCAACGGGCGCGCGCCGCATACCAGCGAGCACGCCCTATATAACCGCTAGGAGCTCAGCACCGCGCGGAATTCTTCGACGTCAACGTCCTCCGTGGTCGCCGGGTTAAACGCTGCGTCCTGGGTCTTGTCCACCAGTACCGCACGCACGCCTTCGGAAAAGTCGGGGCGGCGGTACATGTACATGCCCAGTTTGAGTTCTAGCAGGAGCGCCTCACGGATATCGTCGACAGCGGCTTCCGCCTCATAGAGCTCATTGGCCGCGATGATGGCGGCTGGGCACGCGGCTGCCATGAGGCGACGCACCTCGCCGGCGATCTGCGGGCGCTTGTCCAGCTCCGCGGAAATCTCCTCCCACGTAGGCAGCGCGAAGGTCTCCTCCAGGTCTTGAGCCACCTGCTCGAGCGGTGCTGGCTGCTGTGGCGCGGGTAGGGCCAGCTCTTCCAGTGCGGCATCAATACCGCGCTCGATAGCGGCTTCAATCAGCTCGGCTGCATCCTTGACCACGTGGGTTGCCACGCCCGTCCACAGCATGTCCGCGGCATACATGCGGTACCCGCTCAGACCCCAAAACTTTGCCAAACCCGGCGAGGCTACACCGCGGGTGCCCACCATGCGCTGGGCCGCATAGGCTACTCCGACGTCCGTGACGTAGCCGATATTCATCTCCGGCATCGAAGCGAAGGCCTTTTCCGTCACCACGCGGTGCGAACCGTGCAGGGAAATGCCCAATCCACCGCCCATGACGACGCCGTCGATGACGGCGATGTAGGGCTTCGGAAACTCGGCGATATCGCCGTTGGTGAGGTACTCGCTGGCGAAGAAGGCATCAACCTCGTCCAGCTTGCCTTCCGCGATTCCCTCCCGCGCGTGGCGCACGTCGCCGCCTGCGCAGAATGCCTTGGGACTATTGGAGTAAATAAGGACCTGCTCGATGTCGTCATCCTGTGCCCACGCTTCGAGGGAGCGGCGGATGATGTCAATCATGTCCGGGTTCAAAGAGTTCAGGGCCTTCGGCCGGTTGAGTTCGAGGACTCCTGTGTGGTTGCGCACGGAAACGAGTACTGGATCAGTCGTAGTCATGCGCACCAGTGTTCCATATCACAAAAGTTTCAGCCACCTATTTCTTGGCGCTACGTTGGACATGGTTCCCTGCCTCTAGCCCAACACTTTTAGATTGGTGTGACTTACTTGCTCCCACAACTTGTTGCCCTTGATATGGACGGCACGCTCCTCGACGCGCATGGCCAACTCCCTGCAGACTTTTCGGTGCTCCAGGACCTGGCCACTGCCCGCGGCTGCGAGCTGGTTCCGGCCTCGGGGCGCCAACTGGCCACCTTGAAGGACATGTTCCCGAAAGGCGAAACGTTTATCGCCGAAAACGGCTCGGTCATCATGCGCGGCGGTGAGATCATCGCGGCATTCCCGCTTGCGGAATCCACCGTGCACGCGGCACGAGAGGCTGCTGCGGCCATCGGCGTGGAACATACCGTAGTTCTATGTTCCCCGGAGACCGCCTACGTTGCACGGGATGTGTCAGACGCGGCACGTACAGAGATTGCAAAGTACTACAAGGCGGTCACTTGGGTCGATGACTTGGATGCAGTGCCGGATAGCAACATCATCAAGATTGCTATCTTCTGCGAATCTGGTTCTGAGGCGCACATTTACGATCCCATCGTCCGCGCCGTCCCGGAGGACAATGTCGCCGTATCCGGCAAGGTCTGGCTCGATGTGATGGCCCGCGGCGTGGAAAAAGGTACGGCGCTAACTAAGCTCGCTGAGCTCGCCGGTATTCCGATCGCAGCCACTGTGGCCTTCGGTGACTACCTCAATGATTTCGAGATGCTACGCGCCGCCGGGACGGCTGTGGCCATGGAAAACGCGCATCCTCAGCTGAAGGAAATCGCAGATATCATCGCCCCGGCCAATACCGACAACGGGGTTAGCACCGTACTACGCCAGCTTTTGCGCACCTAACACGCTCCCCCGCAGCCTTGCCCGAGTAGCCTCCACGCACAGAGTAGGATTACTCGGGTTACTGAGCCTCAGTACCCGAACCCCGGTGTCTACCTGCGGAGTGTGTAGTGAAGAAGTTTTTGCGGTCGATGATGTCACGTTTGGCAAAGGGCGAGTCGTCTGCATCGAGTCCCGCTCCGTCCTCCTCGGCGGATTCCTCGAAAACTACCTCGCCTTCACCCGCTGCAGCTTCCGCGCGCACTGCGCCTGCTACGCCCTCTCAGTCCCCGCCACCTGCTAAGTCCACCGCGCCTGCCGCGAACGATAAGCCTGCTAAGGCAAGCGCCCCTAAGACTCCACCAGCACCCACTGGGCACGGACCCCGTAATGCCCAGCGCCCAGCCACTCGGCCTGGCCGCGTACGCCCGCGTTCGGCTGAAGACTTCACTCTAGATCTGGCTCCGGATGCACTTCCCAAAGCCTCGGCGGTGAAAAAGGCCAAACTAGTTAAGGCCCGCGAGGAAGCCGAAGTAGCTTCAGCCGGTCGGCGCGGCCCACGTCGGGCCATTCCGCGGCATCCGAACCCGCAGGCCCCCGCCCAACGACGCCAAGCACCTGCAACGCCCAGCGTCGACAAGGCTTCAACAACCAAACCATCACAAACTCAGCCCGCTGCGAAGCAGCCACCTGCACACGGCGACAAAGCACAGTCTCCTTCCCCGGCTCCAGCACACCCCAAGCGGCAAGAAGGAGCCGAAAAGGCCGCGACGGCCCAGAAACCCAAGAAAGCCCCGGCGACTGCAAAGGCCAACGAGGAGACAAAGACCGAGGCGGCCGCAAAGCCCCGGGAAACCACAACGCCCCAAAAGAGCAAAGGAACCGGGGAATCCAAGCAACCTGAGAAGAAGGCTTCACCCGGCACCGAGAACGAGATTTCGCGTGCTCTGGCCCGCCGCTCGCAATCCGTCGGGGCGTTAAGCGCCAAGCAGGAAAAACGCCGATCAGAAAAGCGGCGAGTAGCACAGGCTTCCCCCACTGCCGCCGCTGCAGCCGCCCCTGCAACCGCAACCGTCGCGGCGGGCACAGCCGCCGCAGCTCCAGCAGCTGCTTCTGCATCCGCCCGCAACGCAACCGCCTCTGGCCCCACTGCCCCCGCTGGCTCAAAGCGCCGTGCGCGCGCCCGCCTGCGCCAAGTGCCGGGCCTGGATGGTCTGCGCGGTCTAGCGGTTCTCGCCGTGGTGATCTACCACTTCTTCGGGGATATTCTCCCCGGCGGCTACCTCGGTGTGGACATGTTCTTTGTCCTTTCCGGGTTCCTCATCACCTCGCTGCTTGTTCGCGAGTTCAACGTCACTGGACGCATCAGCCTCAAAGGCTTTTGGCTCCGCCGCTTCCGGCGAATCCTCCCGGCCGCACTCATAGTCCTGTCCATATGCACAGCGATAGTGTCGCTCATTGGTGGGGACCTGGCCGTTGGCATCCGCGAACAATTCTTGGGCACGTTCTTCTTTGTCAACAACTGGACCCAAATCGCCACGAGCCAAACCTATTTTGCGCCTAATGAAGTACAAGTTTTCGCCCACTATTGGTCCTTGGCTGTCGAGGAACAGTTCTACCTGATCTGGCCGCTGTTGATGCTTGGCGTCTTTGCCTTTTCCCGCCGCAAGCCCAAGCGCCTGCCCATCGCCGTATCGCTCATCCTCGCATGTGCCTCGGCCGTCGCCATGGCACTGCTCTATAGCCCGGGCGAGGATCCCACGCGTGTGTACTACGGCACCGATACCCACGCGTTCGGTCTCCTCATCGGCGCGATGCTGTCCCTCCTCATGACCTCCACCGACAAGGACATGGACGCGGATTCTTGGCCGGCCGCAAACAAGGGCGTTCTCGCCGGAACCGTTGGTTCCTTCGCATTAGTTGGCTACCTCGCGCAATTGGTGTGGATGGGCGCGGATCGGGATTTCACCTACCGCGGCGGCCTCGTCCTTACCAGTGTCCTCGGCGCGGCAATGATTTGGGCAGTGGTGCGCGAATCTGGTCCCCTCACGTGGATCTTCCGCACCCGTGTGATGCGGTGGCTGGGCCAGCGCTCGTTCTCCCTCTACCTCTGGCACTGGCCGGTGGTAATGATTGTCCACGCGCTGTCCGACGCCCCCTCCTGGCTCCTAGGCCTCCTGTCGCTTCCGCTGAGCTGCGTGCTGGCTGAGGTGACCTACCAGTTTGTAGAAAATCCCTTCCGCCGCGCCGGATTCCGCCCTACGTGGCACGCCTACTGGGCTGCACGCCCCAGCGCGCAAGAGGTCAAAGATGGTTTTGGCAAGGCCATGTGGCCTGCCGTTCCCGTCCTCGTTGTTCTTTCCGTACTGGGCGTGGGCTACGCGCTGGTGACTTCGGAGGATAAGAGCGAACTGGAGCGCGAGCTCGAGCGCATGGCGCTGTCCAACGAACAGGCGGAGAATTCTGCCCCGGCACAGTCATCGTCTGTCCCCGCAAAGCCTTCCGAGACCACGAAGCCGAAGGAAAAGCGTGCGCTTCCCACTGGAAACGAGATTAGTGCTATCGGTGATTCCGTCATGCTCGCTGCCTCCGAGGCTCTCAATGAGCGTTTCCCGGGCATTAGCATCGACGCCACGATCTCCCGCCACTATTCGGCAGCCCTTCCCGTCATCAAGGCGCAGAAGGATTCCGGGCAGTTGCGCTCCACCGTGTTTGTGGGCTTGGGAACCAACGGGGCTACGTTTGAGGGCCAGATGGACGAGCTCATCGACATCGTCGGCCCCGAGCGCACGCTGGTGCTCGTCTTGCCCTACGGCGAGCGCGATTGGATGGGACAGGCACGCGCCGAGATTATTGACGCCGCGACTGCTCACGACAACGTCTACATCGCAGACTGGTGCGGCATGGCTCAGGAGAACCCTGCCATGCTTTACGACGACGGCGTCCACCCGCTCCCCGAAGGCGCACATCTTTACGCGGATGCGCTGTACGACGCCGTGGAGCAATACGCCAACGAGGAAAAGGACCTCACCACCGTCTGCTCCCGCTAGCTAAAAGCCCCTGATGATCGCTAAAAGCCGCCCGGCTTCTGCCGGGCGGCTTTTGTCAACGCGTAGGGTTTAGACCGAAAATTCAGCCATCTTGTCCCATTCCGTCTTACCGTCGATGTGAGTGTTGATGATGTCCGGGGTCTCCACCAGGTACTTCGGCAGCTCCTCGCACGAGCGCTTGAAGTGCTCGGTGTTGACGTGGTCGACATCAGTGCCGTCCTTGTAGGACTCGAGGAGCAGGAAGCGCTGCTTGTCTTCCGGATCGCGGAACCACTTGAAGTCAATGCAGCCGGGCTCTGCCTGGCAGGCCTTGGTGTACCAGTCGATCTCTTCCAGGAAGGTATCGGCGTACTCGGGCTTGACGTGGAACTGTACGTTGATCAAAATCATGGGCCCCACTGTAACCTTCTACGCGAAAACGTGCAGAAGGCCCTGCCTGTAGCGGCAGGGCCTTTTGTAAAAGCGGCTTATCACCGGCCGCGTGAAGGTCTACTTGTTGAAGAAGTACTCCGCAACGTAGACGTGGGTTCCGTCGAAGGCCTGCGCAACGCCGAAGCCGGTGCCGTCAGTCTTGGTCACAGGAACATCGCGGTTGAGCCAGTTCACGCGATCCTTAGCTTCCTGCTCCGTGAGCTTGTAAATGTTACCGCTGCCCTCTTCCAAATGAGTCAGGCCATCGCCTGCATTGTCCTGGAAGGTAACCTTGCCGGCCGCAGCCTGGTTTGCCCACTCCTGGGCGATGTTCTTGGCGTTGGCATCTTCGTGGTGGCCCTGCTTAATCAGGTGGGCATGGGTTGCGCCAACGAGCTCATCGGCCACCGCCGGGGTCGGCTTCTTGATGAAGTCCGGCAGCTGGACGTTGTACTGCTTAGCCAGGTCATAAGCCTGCGCAGGAAGCTCAACTTCAAAAGAGTTAACCTGCTCCATAGCCTGGGAAGACAGCTGGTTCAGTTCCTGGGGCTGTGCGGACGATGGGTTAGCCGGGGCGGCCTGGGCCGCGGAGACCGAAAGAAGGGCGGTGAGGGATACTGCCACGGCGGAGGTAGCGGACAGGCGGGAAACACGACGCAAAGAATTCATAACTACCACCGTGCCATAAGTCCGCCCGCCTTGAAAAAGACTTCCCGGTCATACGGCATTTTCGATATCACTTTGTTATCAGCTGCCGGTGGAAAAGACCGGCGTGGAAGAATGACCGGAGACTTGCTTTTAGGATTCTTCGAGAGGTTGTTCACTGGTGCTGGATGTCTTAACCGGATTTGCCATCATTTTTGTGGTTATCGGTGTGGGGTTCTTTCTGGGACACCGGGGCATTATCGGCCACGGTGAGGCGCGCCTGCAGTTCAACCGCACAGCGTTCTGGGCTGCGACTCCGGCGCTCATCTTCTCCAGCGTGGCCACCTCGGATACCTCTGCTTTTATGTCTCCGGTTGTCGCTGTCATAGCGATTGCCTCGGTTGCCACGATGGCGCTGTATGGCTTGCTCAGTGCGCTGTTCTTCCGGCGGAGCGGGGCTGAGACGATGGCCGGAGCGGCCGCGGCCAGCTATTACAACTCCGTCAACATCGGGCTGCCCATCGCCACCTATGTCATCGGTGATGCCACCTTTGTGGTGCCAGCACTCGTGCTCCAGATGGCAGTGCTCTCCCCCTTCATCATCGCCGGTCTCAATGCACAGGGGACAAGCCTGCGCTCGATAAGCAGCTCTGTGTTCTCTGGGCTTACGGCACCGGTTGTCATCGCTGCCGTCGCCGGCTTCATCGTTTCTGCGGCAGGCTGGCACGTGCCAGAGGTCATCATGGCGCCCCTCGAGATCCTCGGCGGGGCCTCCATCCCAATGATCCTGATGAGTTTCGGAGCTTCCCTCACTGGAGACGGGTTGCTGGCTAGCGACCGCCTACCAACCATTACCGCCACCGTGCTCAAGCTCGTAGCCATGCCAGCCATCGCCTTGGCGACGGGCCTAGCCTTGGGCCTGAGCGGCAAGGAGCTATACGCGGCACTCATCTTGTCTGCGCTTCCGACCGCGCAGAACGTTTATAACTACGCCGCGACCTACCAATCGGGAGAGACGGTGGCGCGCGATACGGTCTTCCTCACCACTTTTCTCTCCTTGCCGGCCATGCTCGCCATCGCAGCATTCTTCGGGTAGAGCTGACCCTCGCTGGCGAGCACTAGCTGTACTGACCGGAGACGTTGGTCAATCGTGAGAAGGGCGGCTGGTTCCCGCAAGCCGTGTGAGGCCAGTGTTGCGTTGGCGTGGAGCAAGAGCGTCCCCTTGGAATAGACGGAGGGGGCCGATAACTCGACCCCCTCACGGTTGTTAGCGAGGATTCCTCTGTGAACCGCTAACTTTAGGCCAGACCCTTTGCTTGCTCGATGGCGGTGAAGTGACGTTGGGTGCTGGGCTGTTCCAGCTCATCGAGTACGGCCAGGGCCAGGTCCGCAGGGGTGATCCGCGACGTACCGTCGTGGTTGATCAGAAGCGTGTCACCGCCTCGGCGATAAGCGCCGGTTCCCTGTCCGGGCTCGAAGACTGCCGACGGACTCAGGTAGGTCCAGTTCTGGTTCGGATGTTCTGTACACGCGTTGAACTGGTCGAGGCTGGCCGATGCGACGTCACGCCACTGGGGCGGCACGAAGGTGGGGTCGTCCAGGACGCGTAACTCCCGATCGTGAGGTGAGCGTAAGGGCGCTGCTCCTCCTACGACCAGAACCCGAACCCCCGCGACAGCGGCGTGGTCGAGGACATGGCTGGTCAGCGGAGCCACACTGCTCTCATCGCCGGGGGCCATGCGCACGGCGAGCACGACGGCGTCTGCGTCGTTCAGGACGGGCTGCAGGGGTGCCTCGAGATCTGTCAGATCGAGACGAGCGACGGTAGTATGCGGGTCGTTGGTCTCCGGTGGGTTGCGCGATACGGAAGTGACGTGGTGGCCGCGGCGTGTGGCCTCCTGCGCGATCGCGGTACCGGCCATGCCGGTGGCTCCGAGAATCGTGATGTTCATGAATTGTCCTTTCGATAATTGGTGGGGGCGGGGAGCTGGCCACAGACCATGGCAGCCAGGGCGATCGCGAAGCCGAGGTACTGCTCGGCTCCGAGGTGTTCATGCGCGATCAGGGCGCCGAGCAGGGCGGCGACCAACGGCGAGAGGAGTCCCAGGAGGGCTGTGGACGTGACCGGAAGCCGCCGGATGCCGGTAAACCAGAGGCTGTAGGAGACCAGCGCTCCGACCAGGCCGAGCCAGGCGTACCCAAGCCAGCCATGGACAGGAATTACCGGCGGTGGTCCCTCCACCAGCAGCGCCGGGATCGCCAGCAGCAGGCCGGCGGACGTCAGCTGCCAACCGGCCAGTGCGACGGGCGAGACACCTTCCGGGAGCTTCCACTTCTTGGTGAGGACCACGCCGGTGGCCATGGCCGCTGCGCCGCCGAGTCCTTCAACCACGCCCACCGGGTCCAGAGCAGCGCTTGGACCGAGAACCACGAGGGCCACGCCCACGACACCCACGACACCCCATCCCAGACGCCATCCGGAGAGTTGCTCGTGGAGGACAGTCACGGCCAGCAGGGCAACGATGATGGGCTGTACCGCATTCAGCGTGGCCGCTACCCCGCCCGGAAGACGCTGCGCCGACAAGAACAGCAGGGGGAAGAACGCGGCCATGTTCAGACCGCCCAACACGAAGCTCTTCCACCTCCACGAACCGCGCGGCAGCTGCCTCGACAGGCACAAGGCGATGATCCCTGCCGGCAGCGTCCTCATGAACGCAGCAAACAATGGATGCCCGGCTGGGAGGAGGTGGGTGGTCACGATGTATGTCGTCCCCCACGTAGCGGGGGCCAGCGCCGTCAAACAGGTCCAAAGCAACGAACCGCGGCGCCCATGAGAAGAAGTGTTCATGCATCCATCATCAGTCGCTCACCAGTAGTGAGTCCAACACATTGTTCTCACCCAAACAATGAGCTGCTATCATGATTGGATGGAACTCCAACAGCTCAGGTACGTCGTGGCGATCGCCGAGAAACGCAACTTCACGCGAGCAGCAGAAAGCTGCTTCGTCGTGCAGTCAGCCCTGAGCCACCAGATCAAGGCCCTCGAAAAGGAACTCGGCACGGCACTGTTCGTGCGCTCATCCCGCCGGGTCGAGCTGACCCCCGCCGGCGAAGCCTTCCTCACGGAAGCACGGATCAGCCTCGCAGCCGCTGACCGCGCCGTGGCGGTCGCCGCCGAGGCCGTGGACCAGGTCCGCGGAAGCTTGTCGGTAGGTGTGATCCCGACGGTCACAGCCGTCAGCGTGCCCGACATCGTCGCAGCCTTCCACGCCAGCTATCCCCACGTGGATCTCACCGTGCGGAGCGGGGGAAGCAATGAGTTCATGCGCGATCTCAGCAGCGGGAGACTGGACGTAGCATTCCTCGGCGTGGACGCCGACGTCACCCCAGCGTCCGGACTCACCGCGCACGAGATCGCCCGAGGGCGTCTCGTCGCTGTTATGGCGTCACAGCATCGGCTAGCACACAGGGGCACCTTAGCCCTGGCCGACCTGGCCGACGAGACGTTCGTTGACTTCCCGGCCGGGTCACCGGGCAGGCTCCAAGGCGATCGGGCATTCGCTGCCGCAGGCCTTCAACGCCGCGTGGGCTTCGAGGCGATGTCGACCGAGTTCATGCTCGCCCTCGTCGAACGCGGGTTGGGCGTCTGCCTGCTGCCCGTCGACTGTGTGCCAGCCAACCCAGCGCTGCGAGCCATTCCCGTGGTCGATGGCCCTTGCCGGACCGAGTACATCGCGTGGGGATCTTTCAATCCGAGCCCCGCCGCTCGAGCGTTCATCGAACAGGTCAAGGAATCAATCGCCCTGCACATGGTCGACTGATGCCAGATCGCCTCGATCAACGTCTCCGGTCAGTACAACTAGCCATCGAACACTAGCCTTCCAGCTTCTCCCCCAGCTCCAGCCATTCCATCTCTAGCTCCTCGCGCTCGGCGGCCACCGCTTTGAGGTCGGCGTCGAGCTTGGCCAGCTCGCCGCTGTCTCCCTCTCCGGAAGACATCTTCTCCGCGGCCTGCGCCATCTTTTCATTCAGCTTCGCCGTCTTGTCGTCGAGCTTGCCCATCTTGCGCTCGAGCGCGTTCATCTTCTTGGTCAGCTCGCGCTCCTCCTGGGAACTCAGCCGTTTTACCGGGGCGGTTTCCGTACGCTGATCGTCAGCGTTCTTCGAGGCCTCGCCCAAGTCGAGCACACCGCCAGCGGTGGCGGCTTCCATCTCCTGGCGGCGGCGCAAGTACTCCTCGATTCCGCCCGGCAGGTTGGTGAGCTTGCCATCCCCAAACAGCGCATAGGTGTTGTCCGCGATGCGCTCAATGAGGTAACGGTCGTGAGAAATAACCACCAAGGTTCCCGGCCACGAGTCCAGCAAGGATTCAAGTTCTTGGAGGGTATCGATGTCGAGGTCGTTCGTGGGCTCGTCGAGAAGCAGCACGTTTGGCTCCGCCATGAGCACTCGGGTCAGCTGCAAACGGCGGCGCTCACCGCCCGATAGGTCACCGACGGGTGTGCGCTGGCGCTTGGCAGAAAAGCCCAGGCGCTCGGCCAGCTGGGAGGCAGAAAGTTCTTTCTTGCCCAGGTGGACGTAGGTGGCGACGTCTTCGACAGCGTCGAGAAGCCGGCGCTGTGGATCCAGGTCATCGAGCTCCTGGCGCAGCCAGCCCAGGCGCACGGTCTTGCCCTCGATGCGTTTGCCAGCGGCAAGCTCGACTTCACCGGCAAGGGCGCGCAGCAGCGTGGTCTTACCGGAACCATTAACGCCGACGAGGCCGATGCGCTCGCCCGGCGCCAGCCGCCAGGTGAGGTGATCCACCAGCGTGCGCCCATCGGGTGTCGTAACCTTTGCATCCTCAAGCTCGATAACGACCCGCCCCTGGCGCTGCTTAGAGAAGGCCATGAGCTCAACCTTGTCGCGCGGCGCTGGAACATCCGCGATGAGTGCCTCAGCCGCCTCAATGCGGTAGCGCGGCTTTGAGGTACGGGCAGGCGCCCCGCGGCGCAGCCACGCCAGCTCTTTGCGCGCCAGATTCTGGCGGCGCTGCTCGATGGCATCAGCCTGGCGGGCGCGCTCAGCGCGGGCAAAAGTCCAGTCGTTATAGCCGCCCTCGTAGGCATCGACTACGCCATCGTGCACCTCCCAGGTCGTGGTGGCGACGGTGTCGAGGAACCAACGGTCGTGCGTGACAACGACCACCGCCAGTTTGCGCGAAAGCAGGTGACTGGCCAGCCACTGCACACCCTCGACGTCAAGGTGGTTTGTCGGCTCATCGAGCACCACGATGTCGAGGTCTTGGACGAGCGCAGCAGCAAGGTTGACGCGACGGCGCTCACCACCGGAAAGTGAACCAACGGGAGTGTCCAGCCCCAGGTCAACGATGCCGAGGCCACCGAGAACATCGCGCACCTTCGCGTTGGATGCCCACTCGAAGGTTTCCAGCCCGAGCGGCTCAATGATGACCTGGGCGATGGTGAGGGACTCCTCCAGCTCGAAGCGTTGGGTCACCACCGCCATGCGCAAATCCGAGTTGTGGGATACGCGGCCCGCGTCCGGCGGCTCAATGCCGGTGAGGACCTCCAGCAGCGTGGTCTTGCCGCCGCCGTTGACGCCGACGATGCCGATGCGGTCACCGGTTTGAACACCGAGGGAGACCCCGTTCAGCAGGGTCTTGAGCCCGAAGGACTTGGTTACGTTTTCGAGGTTAATGAGGTTCGCCATAGCGAGAGTTCATCTTAGTGTCTCAGCGTGGAAATCTGGCTGCAGGCCTCTACACCAGCGTTGCACCGGTAGCCGGCCCATAGGTCACCAATCCGCGGGTCCCGCGGTTATCGGCGCACACCTGGGCCACCACCTCCTGCGCGGTCTCCTCGTTTTCGCAGAGGAAGGCGCAGGTAGGACCAGAACCGGAGACAATTCCCTTGAGGGCGCCGGCGGCCTCACCAGTATCCAGAATCTTGCGCAAGTCCGGGCGCAGCGAGAGTGCTGCTGGCTGGAGGTCATTGTGCATCACTGCGGCGAGCTCACGGGGGTTGCCTCCTACGAGGGCTTGACCCACGGCTTCCGTGTCCAAGTGCGCTGTGCTTCCACGGCCGGCAGCGCGCAGCTCATCCAGCTTGCGGAATACCGACGGCGTAGACAAACCCTCAGCATTGGTGATGATCGCCCAGATATAGCACCCACGCGCCAGCATCGGAGTCAGAAGCTCACCGCGGCCGCGTCCCAAAGCCGTGCCGCCCATGAGGGTAAAAGGCACATCGGAGCCGAGTTCCGCGGCGAGTTCGTAGAGCTTTTCCATGCTGAGAGGCTTCCGACCAAACTCAGTGCTCAGCGCGTGATTGGCCAAAAGCAGGGCCGCGGCGGCATCGGCGGAGCCGCCAGCCATCCCGCCGGCGGCGGGGATGTTCTTCTCCATCGTCAGCGTGCCAGCTGCCGGCAGCATGAGGTTTTGCGCCACCAGCTCGATGGCGCGCCATGCCAGGTTCTCGGTCGATGCCGGAACGCCTGTCGCGTGGTTACCCGTGACCTCCACGGCGCAGCCCTCGCCCCAGCGGTAGCTCACGCGGTCGTGTACATCGAGGGATTGGAACACGGTGGCCAGCTCGTGGAAACCGTCCGCGCGGGCCTCACCTACGCCCAGGTGCAGATTAACCTTGGCGTGGGCACGCGCCTGCCACAGCTGCGTGGAATCAGTCACTGTATTACTCATGAGGCTTCCGCCAATCGGACGAAGTCCTCCACACCTAGCTTCTCGCCGCGCAGGCGCGGATCGATATTCGCCGCGCGCAGCGCCTCCTCGGCTGCCGCGGCGGAGCCATAAAAGCCCGCCAAGGCGGCGCGGAGGGTCTTACGGCGTTGGGCAAAGGAGGCGTCGATCAGCGCAAAAAGCCGCGGGCGCAGCGCCTCGTCGAAGGGGCGGGTGCAGTCGATGCGCACCAGGCCCGACTCAATCTTCGGCGCCGGCCAAAACACGTTCTTGCCGATTGTCCCGGCTTGCCTAACCAGGCCATAAAAAGATGCCTTCACGCTAGGAATGCCGTAGACCTTGCTGCCCGGAGCGGCGGCGAGGCGCTCAGCCACCTCCAGCTGCACCATGACCAAAACGCGGCGAATCGATGGGTAGACCTCCAGCAGGTGGAGCAACACCGGTACCGCGACGTTATAGGGCAGGTTGGCCACCAAAGCGGTGGGCTCCCCCAACTCGCCCGCCTCAACGGTGAGCGCATCCTTTTCCACGACCGAAAGACGGTCAGCAAAATCGGCTGCGCGCGCGGCCATGGTATCCGGCAGTTTACCAGCCAGACGCGAGTCAATTTCCACGGCCGTTACGTGCGCAACTTCCCCCAACAAACCCAGGGTCAGCGAGCCCAGCCCGGGGCCCACCTCCACCACGTGGTCCTCTGGGGACAAATCGGCAGCAGCAACGATGCGGCGGATGGTGTTCGGGTCATGCAGAAAGTTCTGGCCCAGCTTCTTCGTCGGCGTCACGTCAAGCTCAGCGGCGAGTTCGCGGATCTCCACTGGGCCCAGCAGATGGGGTTGAGTCATACCACTCAGACTAATACGCGTGGCTCGTAAGCTTTAGCGCAGGCCGAGCTTGGCGGTACACGCAGGCCATGCACCCCAGCCCTGCGCGGCTTGAACCTTCTCTGCCACAGCGATCTGCTGCTCGCGAGAAGCCTGCCATGCCTCTGGGGCATACTCGGTGCCACCAAAAGCAGCCCAGGTCGACGGGGTGAACTGCAGTCCACCGGAGAAACCATTGCCGGTATTGATTGCCCAGTTGCCGGTTGCCTCACACTGTGCGATGGAATCCCACACGGAGCCATCCGCAACGGCCGGCGCGGTGGACTTCGGCTTGGTTCCGCGCGCAATCACGGCAGCAACGGCCTCCCTGCGCACGTCTTCCTTGATAATCTCGTTGGATTCTTCCTTGCCGTTGACCTTGACAATCTTGCGGGTCACGGCGCGCGAACCGGGGGTTCCCTCCTCGCGGACTTCCTCAGTGCCTTCCACGAGTTCTGGGTCATCGACATAATTAGCCGGCGCGTCAAAGTCCTCCGTCTTTTCCTCTTCGGAGATCTCAACGCGGTCCACGGTAATGGCAGTACCGGCCTTCACCGGCGTATCCAGAGCTGGGGATACGCGGTCATCCTTGCCCACCGTGATTCCACGAGCCTCAAGCACGTCCCCCACAGTCTTGGCCGCAACGCTGGCATAGGAAACGGAACCGCCGTCAGTAAGCTTAACGATCTTCGGGGACACCACTTCAAGGTTCATTCCCTCAGTCACCGTTTCATCCTCCTCCACGGTCTTGGAACCGGAAGTGATGGCAGCACCCGGGGCGATTCCATCGAGGCCGCCCAGCAGGTCAGACACCGTGAGATCGGTAGACGACAGCTGCTTTTCGACGCCATCGATGGTAACCGCGACAGGCTTGGCAGTGCGAACGGTGATCGAATCACCGTCAGCGACCGGCTCCGACAGGGCCGGGTAAACAACGTCTTCTCCCTCAACGTTGACTCCGGCAGCCTCGAGGGCAGCGTTGACATCACCGGCGAAGGTGGCCAGCTGAGTGGTCTCGCCGTTCACGTCAAGTGTGATGTCCTTCTGCGTGCTGACGGCAACGACGCCGCCCACGGCTAGGGTGCCAAGGACACCACCGGTAGCCATGCGCAGCGGCAAAGAGCGGGAATTGTTGATTCGCTTGATCTGCTTCTTCGGGGACATAAACCTTTACTCGTCTTCACGATGCTTCGTGTTCACAATGCAGGAACCCGCATTCTGAACACCTGTCACGGCGCGCCCCACGCGCGCCCGCCGGCGACATCAATGCCGGACTAACTTTGAATAACAATACGGTAACAGAACGTAACTTACGAAATGCATTCACGCGCCGCGGCCACTAGCAGCACACTCGTCACAACAAACACGTGCGCCACCACTGAGCAGCACCTTTAGATAAAGTGAAAATCCTCACACGCCAAAGACCCGCGCGAAGGTCGTGGCCACCTCCGCCGCGAGGTCTTCCACTTCTTGACCACGCGCCTGCGCCACGCAACGGTACGTGTGCCCAATCAAGGAGGGCTCATTACGCGCACCCCGGAAAGGCTCCGGCGTCATGTACGGCGCATCCGTTTCAATCAGCAGTTGCCCAGCTGGGGCAATGGCAGCGGCCTGGCGCATCTCCTCATTACGCTTGAAAGTAACGTTGCCGGCGAAAGACAGAACATAGCCGCGCTCAAGGGCTTCTTTGGCCACGGCGAGCGGCGAGGAAAAGCAGTGCAGCATCACCGTCGGCGGCTCGGGGCAATCCCCCAGCACACGCATGAGGTCCTCATCGGCCTCACGGTTGTGGATCATCAGCGTCTTTCCTACCTTCGCCGCCAACTCAGCGTGCCATCGAAGAGCCTCTTCCTGCACCTCGAGGGGCGCGGTGGTTTCCGGCTCGTGGTGAATCCAATAGGTATCTAATCCTGTCTCCCCGATGGCCACGCAGCGCGGATCCGCAGCCATCTCGCTCAAGCGCAAACGAGCAGCCTCATCAAGTTCAGCCGCCTTAGTGGGGTGAATGGCGCACGCGGCATACACGTTGTCGAATTCCTGCGCCGCTGCCAAAGCCTTCTCCGCCTCAGCCAAGCCATCACCCACGGTAACGATGCGCTCTACCCCGGCTGCGCGAGCGCGGGCAACGAGCTCGGAATCATCGTCACGGCAGGAGGCAAGGTGCGTGTGGGCGTCGATAAGCTGGCTCAAACCTTCGGCGGGAACGGGCGTGGGGCGTGGCTTCTTCTTAGACATGGCTGCGAGTGTAGTCTTGCGCGCATGATTATCCGTGAAGCGACGGACGCCGACGTCCCCGCGATGACCGCCACGCTGAATTGGGCCATCCGAGAGACCCACTTCATCTTTCGCAGCGAACCCGCCACCGTGGAGGAACGCACCGATTACCTGCACCAATTAGGTCGCGACAATTGCCCCTGTTTCATTGCATTCGACGATGACGGCACGTATCTAGGCTGGGCACTCTACCGCCCCTACCGCGATCCGAAAGTGTGGCTGGGCTGCTACGAGACCACGATCTACGTTGATCCCGCAGCGCACGGCCACGGGGTGGGCACGCGCTTGCTTGATGCAGTCGTTCAGCATGCCGCGCAGCCGAACAGGTCCATACGCTGCTGGCACTCATCGTGGCGGACAACGCCGCATCCATCAAGTTGCATGAAAAGTTCGGCTTTGCCACTGTAGGAACGTTAAAAGAAGTCAGCCGCAAAGCTGGGCGCTGGATAGACCTCACCCACTTGCAACTCATGGTTTAAGGAACATCATGCACGTCCGTCCCGCAGAGCTTGCCGACGCCTCCGCAATCGCCGCCATCTACAACTCCGCCTCCGCCGCGAAACCGGCCGCCAACCTCGTCACATGGCAGGAGTCCGTAGAGGACCGCGAGAAGTGGCTGGCGCAGATGGAAAAGGACAACTATCCGGTCTATGTCGCCGTGGACGACGACGAAATTGTTGGTTGGGCCGCCTACTTCCAATTCGTCACCCCAGCCATCTACTACGGCACGGCGGAGGACTCCATTTACATCGCGGAATCAGCGCGCGGCAAGGGCGTGGGCAGCGAGCTCATGGACACGCTCATGGATCACGCAAAGGAAAATGACTACGTGGAGACGATAATCACCTACATCGTGGACACCAACGAGTCCTCCATCGCCCTGCACAAGAAGTTCGGCTTCGTGGAGACCGGCCGCATGCCCAATATCCACACCAAGGACGGCGTGCGGCTAGGGCTGGTGCACCTGCAGCGCGACTTCGACCGCTCCTAAAGCGGCTTGATTGCCGCCCCACCCCAGTGACGGCACTGCCCTACGCCCCACCTCAGTGACGGCACTGCCATTGTTGCCAAAGATCAAGCCAGATCCTGAGGCGAAGCGGGAAACTTTGGCAACAACGGCAGTTTCAACCCAAGAGACTCACACTGTGCTGCTCAGTCACTCCCAGCGCACAAGTTAAGCCGACGCTGCCTGAAGCGGCACAATATCGTCCAACTCAGCAAGAATTTTGTCTTCCGCAACATCCAAGTCGTAGTGAGTCTGCAGCCCCAGCCAGAACTGTGGGGACATTCCAAAATATTTAGCCAAACGAAGAGCCGTATCGGCGGTAATAGCCCGCTTTCCGTGGACGATTTCGTTAATACGTCGAGGCGGGACCCCTATCGAAACAGCGAGTTTGTGTTGGGTAATCCCCATGTCCTTGAGAAAGTCCTCCATAAGGATTTCACCTGGGTGTACTGGGGGGAGCTTGTTAGTGGTAGTCAACGATCTCAACCTCCTCTGCTCTACAGGCAGTATACCGTCGAGAACCAGCTAGGCAGCGAGCTCGTCGTCAATGTAGACCCGAGTGGTCGCACGCAGACCCGCGACCAGCATGCAGAAACAGAGCACCATGAGACCAATGAGCACAGCGGTCCAATCCCCGGTGGCCCCGCGCACCACTCCCACGGACAGCGGTACGAGGCCCGCCAAGACGTAGCCGCCCGGCTGAACGAAGCCGGAGAGCCGCGCCGTGGTGAGCGCGGTGCGCGTGCGGGCAGTGAGCAGAGCCAGCGCCAATGGGAAGCACATACCGCCGATCCCCATCAAAGAGGCCCAGACCAAGGGGGCGGCGTCGGCAGCCACGAGCACTCCACCCCACCCGGCACACGTGCACAAAGAAAGCACCACGGGAACGGGAGTAAGGCGGTTAAGACGCGAGATGAGCCACGGCATGACTACGCCACCGAGAATATTGAAGACTCCGATGACAGCGAGCGCCACACTGGCGGTGTTCTCACTCACGCCTTTTTCTACCAGCATGCGCGGCAGCCACCCCATCTGTACATAGGCCATGGTGGACTGCAAACCGAAGAAAAAGAGCATGGCCACCGCAGTGGGTGAGGTGAACATGGGGCGTTGCACTTCCGCGCCATCAACCGTGCCGTGGGCGACGTCCTTGCCGGCCTTAGGCAGGACCACTATCCACGCCACCAGCTGGGCGATGGCGGGCAGGCACCAAATCCACAACGCACCTTGCCACGACCTTTGCGTCACCGCGGACAATGGGCCGAGTGCACTGGAAACGCCCAACATCGTGGTGTAGGTGGTCATCAGCGCCACCAACGTGCGGCCCGACCCATGCTGCTTGATCCATGCAGGAAGCAGCACATTTGCAAGCGCGATGCCGGCAACAACGCACAGGGTAAGCGCTACGAAAAGCGGAAAGCTACTGACCCATGGACGCAGGCCGAGCCCCGCAACCAAGGCCACCGTGCCGCCGGCTAGGGTTCGGCTTAGGCCCACGCGGCGCGCGATGGGAACCGCCGCCAACCCCATGGCGGCAAAACACAGCCCCGGCAGTGCGGTCAACAAGCCTGCCTGCCCAGAGCTGATTCCAAAGAAGTCTTGGATCTGCCCCAGCACCGGTGCCACCGAAGCAATACCGGAGCGCAGGTTCAGCGCGGTCAGGCAAACAACTGTGAAGAGTAGGACAGGCGCAAGTGTGCGCCGAAACGCCAAACCCACCCCTTCTACTTCTGAACCGGGGCCCACTCAGGGCCGGTCTCACCGAGCTCTGGGTCAAGCTTAGCCACCAGCGGCTTCGGCTTCTGCAGCGCGGTCCCCGGGGTTATGTCGAATCGCTTCCACGCGGCCTGCTGCGCGGAGTAGTCACCCGTGATGATCGGGTACAGGTGATTCTCCGGCGGAAGGTTAACACCAACGAGTTCAACCGGCATGTCATCCGCCACTTCCTCGATGCGCGGCTGTGCGGCCCACACCCCCTCGCGGCCCAGGGTCTCGTGCACCTTTTGGGCGGTAAACGGCAGGAACGGGGTCAGCATCACGTTGCAATCGGAGACCACCTGCAGCGCGGTCCACAACACCGTGGCCAGGCGCTCACGTTGGGTCTCATCCTTGGCCAGCTTCCACGGCTCCATAGCAGCGATGTAGGCATTGGCCTCACCCACGACGTGCATGATGGCGGTCATGGCTTGCTTAAACTTGGACTGCTCGAGGAAGCCCGCGGCGGTGGCAAAGGTTTCCTCCGCCAGCGACAGGATATCCTCATCTGCCTGCTCCAGCGCGGCCGGTGCCGGCACCTCACCGAAGTTCTTGTGAGCCATCGACACGGTGCGGTTAACCAGGTTGCCCCAGCCGTTGGCGAGCTCGTTGTTAATGCGGCGCACGAACTCATCCCAGGTGAAGTCGGTGTCGTTGTTTTCCGGACCGGCAACGGCAATGAAGTAGCGCAGCGCGTCAGGACCGAACTCCTCAAGGAAGTCCTTGACGTAGATAACGACGCCCTTGGAAGAGGAGAACTTGGACCCGGACATGGTCAGGTACTCCGAAGACACGATTTCCGTCGGCAGGTTGAGCTCACCATAGGTGTGCAGCTCACCGCCCTTGGAGCCCTTACCCGCATAGCCCAAGAGCTCAGCCGGCCAGATCTGGGAGTGGAAGGTGATGTTGTCCTTGCCCTGGAAGTAGTAGTGGCGCGCCTGCGGGTTCTGCCAGTAATCCTTCCACGCGTCCGGGTTGCCGGTGCGGTGTGCCCACTCGATGGAAGAAGACAGGTAACCAATGACCGCGTCGAACCACACATAGAGCTTCTTCGCACCATTGTCCTCCCAGCCCTCGACTGGAATGGGAATTCCCCAGTCGATGTCTCGGGTCATGGTGCGCGGGCGCATGTCCTCCAGCAGGTTGAGGGAGAACTTGAGAACATTGGGGCGCCAATCCTCACGAGTCTTCAACCACTCTTCGAGGACCTCCTTGACCGCAGGCAGATCCAGCAGGAAGTGCTCGGTGTCAATAAACTCCGGGGTCTCGCCGTTGATCTTGGATACCGGGTTAATCAGGTCCACCGGATCGAGCTGGTTACCGCAGTTATCGCACTGGTCACCGCGCGCGCCATCGGCGCCACACAGCGGGCAGGTGCCCTCAATATAACGGTCCGGCAAAGTGCGGCCAGTGGACGGCGAGATCGCGCCCTGGGTGGTCTCCTTAATCATGTAGCCGTTCTCGTAGAGACCCTTGAACAGCTCCTGCACCACCGCGTAGTGGTTGCGGGTGGTGGTGCGGGTAAAGAGGTCATAAGACAGGCCGAGCCCAGCCAGGTCGGTGACGATCTGGCGGTTGTAGCGATCCGCCAACTCACGCACCGTCACGCCTTCCTTGTCCGCCTGAACCAGCAGCGGGGTGCCGTGTTCATCGGTACCAGAAACCATGAGGACGTCGTTGCCACGCATTCGCTGGAAACGGGCGAACACGTCGGAAGGAACACCGAAGCCCGCCACGTGTCCGATGTGGCGGGGTCCGTTGGCATAGGGCCAAGCAACATTAACGACAACTGTCTCAGTCATGGCCTCTACTCTATCGAACACCCCCTCACCGGCAATGCAGTGAGGGGGTGCAGAGGAGAAAAGCTCGCGCGCCAGAACTAGTTCTTGTGGCTGTGCTGGCGACGGCGGGCCTTGAAGGCCTGTTCGCGCTGGAATTCGCGGTGCAGGCGACGCTCACGTGCCATCTTGCGCTGGAAGGCCTGGGATTCGCGGTACTCGCGGTAAATCACGTCATTGCGCAAGTCCTTGAAGATAGCGAACATGAGCCCGACAAGGATGAAGAGGAATGGCAGTGCTGCCACGATGGTGACGTTCTGCAGGTTCGACAGGGAGTCCTCGCTCGACAGCAGCAGGGTCAGGCCGACGGCTGCAGTGAGCACACCCCATGCCGCGGATAGCCACGGCTTGGCGGTGGTGGCGCCAGACTGAGACATCGAGCCCATGACTGTCGACGCCGAGTCGGCCGACGTGATGAAGAACGTGGCCAGCAGCAGGGCGGCAACGATGCCCGCAACGAAGCCACCAGGCAGGTTCTGCAGGAGGTTGAACAGTTCTTGCTCAGCAGAGTCGCCAGAGATGGAGTTGCCGTTTTGCTCCATGTGGATAGCCGTACCACCGAAGATGGCGAACCATACGGTGGAGACGCCCGCTGGAACCAAGAGCACACCAATGCAGAATTCGCGGACAGAACGGCCGCGGGAAATGCGCGCAAGGAACATGCCAACAAACGGCGACCAGGAAACCCACCAAGCCCAGTAGAAGATTGTCCACGTCGACAACCATTCGCCAGCGGTTCCATTGTCGGACTCAGCGGTACGAGCGATCATCTCGGTGAAGTTCGCCAGGTAGTTACCGATGGAGCCCGGAATCTGGTTCAGAATCGACACCGTCGGGCCAAAGATGAACACGAAGATGGCCAGCAGAGCTGCCAGGACCATGTTGGCGTTAGAGAGGTACTGAATGCCTTTGCCCACACCAGACATGGCAGACAAGATAAAGGCCAAGGTCAGTACCACAACGATGCCAATCACGACGCTTTGCGTGGGGTTCTCAATAATTCCGGACGCTTCCAGGCCCGCCTGGATCTGCATAGCGCCTAGACCCAACGAGCAAGCAGTGCCGAAGACAGTGGCAAAGATGGCCAAGATATCAATGATCTTGCCCACGGCGCCGTCGGCAGCACGCTGGCCGATGAGCGGCACAAAGGCCTGGCTCAACAGCTGCTTACGGCCGATACGGAAGGTGGAGTAAGCGATGGCGAGGCCAACGACGGCATAAACCGCCCACGGGTGCAGAGTCCAGTGGAACATGGCCGTAGCCATTGAGGTTCCTACCTCGTGCTCACCATGTCCGGGAACTCCGTTCTTAAAATAGTTGAGCGGCTCGGAAGCACCGTAGAACATCAGGCCGATGCCCATGCCAGCCGCGAACATCATCGCAATCCACGAGACCGTGGAGAATTCCGGCTCTTCGTTGATCTTGCCCAAACGAATGGTGCCGAACTTAGAGGCCGCGATGCAGATGACAAAAATAACGAAGATGGTGCCGAAGAGCACATAAGCCCAGCCAAAGTTTGTCACCACAAAGTTGAGAGCGTTGCTGGAGAATGAACCGAAGCTCTCCGGCGCGACCAGTCCCCATGCCACGAAGGCAGCGATGAGGACGCCCGCGATACCGACGATGCTCCAATCAATCGGTGAGTCGATGCCACCGGGCCCAAATTTGTCGTCCTCTTCTGCTTCTACGGGCAAAGCTGCAGCCGAAGGATCAAACTCCTTATTGGTGAGCATGTCCTGAAGCTGGCTCGTAGCTGACGTCGCCTCTAGGCGCTCGTCGACAGTGCGGTAATCATCCGACGCGGCCGGCGAGCTTTGTTCTTGGGAGGCGGCCGAAGACACCCCCGTGTCCTTCACATTGTCTGTATTGGTCGAGTCTGTCATACCTTCAAACCATGGTGCTGTCCCATCAACTAGTCAAACCATAGCGCTCATAAAAAAGCTGCACAGCGGGCCTATTTCACAGCCACAGTGCTCGGAAGGCGGGCAATTTCCTCCATGTACTTCCCCACACAGTGCACACCCTTCAGCACCATCCTGTATGCCAACTGTGCAGCGTGTCCATACAATCCGGCTCTGTCTCCAGCTACCGCCCAGGCTCCCTCAACCTTTCTGCGAATAACGATGCCATAACGATTGCCCGAAAAGAGACGGTCATCACCAGAAACCTGAGGTGGTGCTCAGCCGCGCGCAGCAAGGTAAGCGTCATAGAGCTCACGGTTGGACCATGCCGTTCCCGCCGCCGCCTTCTTGCACGCATCCTTGGCACGCACACCCCGCTCTACTTCTGCCCGGACCTGCTCAACGAGGGTCTCCATCGACACGGGTGCGGCCTCACCGCCCTCGATTACTACGGTGATTTCGCCCCGCGCATTCTCTTCAGCCCACTCCGCGAGCTCGCCTAGGCAGCCTCGCTTAATCTCCTCGTAGGTCTTCGTCAGCTCCCGGCACACAGCGGCGCGACGGTCGGCGCCGAGGATCGTAGAGGCGTCGCCAAGCGTCTGCGCCAAACGGTGCGGGGACTCGAAGAACGCAATCGCGCGCTGCTCCCCCACCAAGGACTCCAGCCACGCCTTGCGCGGCCCGGGCTTGCGCGGCGGGAAGGCATCGAAGAGAAAATGCCCCACTCCCAAACCAGACAGCGCAAGAGCCGTCGGCACCGCCGAGGGTCCTGGGAAGCAGGTCACGGGCACGTCTGCTTCCACTGCTGCGGTGACGATGGAGTGCCCAGGATCAGACACTAGGGGCATACCGGCGTCGGACACCACGAGCACTGTCCCGGTCCGGGCGGCGGCGACGAGAGCGCGCGAACGCTCCTCTTCGTTGTGGTCGAAATTGGACACCACCCTGCCGCGGATCTCCACCCCTAATGCCTGGGCCAGATTGCGAACGCGACGGGTATCTTCCGCGGCAATGACATCTGCGTGACCCAAAGCTTGCATCAAGCGGGCTGAAGCGTCACCGGGATTTCCCAGCGGCGTGGCGGCAAGGATGACCCCACGCGGCAAGGGTTCAAGCTGAAGACTCATACTCCCCAGCATGGCACACGCACGCTAGACTCATCCGAGTGAGTATCGCAACCCCTACCGATCGATCTGGCCGCATCAAGCGCCCGCGTCCGTCTATCGCACGCGGCGCCCATACCCGGCCAGCGCCTCCTGCTCCCCGGCCCTATGTCTGGACAACGGCTGACACGATCAGCACCGCGATCATCGCGGCGCTGGCTTTCCTCACGCGCTTCATTGGCCTGACCTCCCCGGTCTCCGAAGGCACGCCCGTCTTCGATGAGAAGCACTACGTGCCGCAGGCCTGGGACATGGTTACCAGCTGGCATAACCTTTTCATCGGCGGTATCGAGTCCAATCCGGGCTATGGCCTTGTCGTCCACCCGCCGCTGGCCAAGCAGATTGTTGCGATTTCGGAGGCTCTCTTCGGCTATACCCCATTGGGATGGCGCTGCATGGCCGCGCTTTTTGGCGTGGGCACGGTCCTGCTGACAATGGCGCTGGCTCGCCGATTGTCCGGTTCATGGCAGGTTGGATTCCTGGCCGGTCTCCTCGCAGTGTGCGATGGTGTGCTTCTCGTTGCCTCCAAGTTTGGCATGCTGGACATCTTCCAAGTCTTCTTCGTCGTTGCCGCCGCGTGGGCCTTGGCGCGCGACCACCAGCAGATGCGCGAGCGCCTCCACGCCGCTTTCCTTTCGGGCACCATGGGTGATTCCGACTTCGGTCCTCGTTTTGGTTTCCGGTGGTGGCGCTTTGCGGCCGGTGTCTTCCTGGGGCTAACACTTTCTGTGAAGTGGTCAGGCCTGTACTACATCATGTTCTTCGGCCTCATGAGCGTCTTCTCGGACCTCGCGCTGCGCCGTCTTTATGGAGTGCGCCGCTACATCGTGGGCACGCTGGTACGCGATACGCCCGCGGCCCTCGCCTCCATCGTCGCGGTTCCTGTAGCGCTCTACGCGTGGTCATGGCGCGCTTGGTTCGCCGATGAAACCGCCGTCTACCGCCACGCCAAGGTGGACGGCACTATCGAAGAAGGGTCCTGGCTGCTCAACCTCCCCGAGCCCCTCGCCGGCTGGTTCTACTACCACTCCTCCGTGCTGGAGTTCCACGCCTCCTTGACCACTTCAGGCGGCCACAGCCACCCCTGGGATTCCAAGCCGTGGGCCTGGCTGGTGGCCGCGCGCCCCATCCTCTACTACTCCTCCACTGACATTTCCTGTGGCGACGGCGGATCCTGCCGCAAGATGCTGTACCTGTTTGGCACCCCGGCCATCTGGTGGCTGGTCATTCCAGCGGTGCTGTGGGGGCTGTGGTCCTTGCTCGTGCGCCGCAACCGCGCCTTCCTCATCCCGCTCGTGGGCGCCGCCGCGGGTTTCCTACCCTGGCTAGCGGTCTTCGACCGCCAGATGTACTTCTTTTATGCCACGGCGTTTATCCCGTTCATCATCGTGCTCATCGCGTTGGCCTTGGGCCAAATGATCGGGCGCGGCCGCAAGCTGGAATGGCACTGGCTCACAAGGCTCTTCGGTTCCGCGATGCCGCTGGGCACCTTCATCACGGTGTGCTATGCCGCACTCGTTGTAGCGATGTTTGCCTACTTCTCCCCGATCCTCTACGGCTACATGATCCCGGATTCTTGGTACAACTCCATCATGTGGCTGCCGTCGTGGACCTAACGCGGGCTAGCAGATAGCGTCCGATAGACATCCCGCAGCAGGAACCCCCGGTCCGCCGCCCAAGCCCAGCCCAGGCAGGCGGTGGCCAGCCCGGTGCCGATGAGGATATAAAGCTGCCCCGCAGCGACGCTACCCAGGGCAAAATCGCGCATGGTAAAGCCGCACAGGAACGCGAACATTGTGCACGCCACCGGCAGCAATCCGGGCGCTGAGGCAGGGCGCCATGCAGCAAAACCCAAACCGCTGGCAAGGCCGAAGCGCAGTGCTGCGGCCTCGATCAACAGGCGCGCGCGCTCCGGGTCAGCGCCTTCTGCAAGGGTCCCTTCGCTCTCCAGGGTGGTCAAGCCCGAAGCACTGACGACGACCACAATCGCCCACACAAGAAATGCCACGGACAGCACACCGAGGGCTACTCGCGCCAACGACAGCGAAGCCTGCCGTGTGCTCGAAGCTCGCTGCCATTCTGGCTCCACGCCAGCGAGGATAACCTCTGATAGATCCTGCGGCGGTGCTCCATCCGGTTCCACAAGGCTCAACGAGCGCGATAGAGCCGCTGCCTTGTCCCGGAAGGCTGCACAGTCTGGGCAGCTGGAAACGTGTGCCTCGATGACGTCAGGCGACAGCTGCGGGGCTTCCCCGTCTAGCTGCGCGGAAATCGCTGCCTGCACTTGCTCATGCGTCAGCACGGCTCAGCACTCCATCCACGCTCGCCCGGCCGGAACCGAAGACCACGATCATGAGCAATGACACGATGAGAACCAGCGGGTACTCGATGCCGCCATCGGCCGCGAAGAGACCGTTACCGATGTGCACGAAATACAATGCGCACGCCATGAGCAGCGCTAGAGCCCCCGCAACAAAGGTTGTGAGGAGGCCTACCACCAGAGCCGCCCCGCCTAGCATTTCCGCGAAGGCAGCCAAGTATGCCGAGGTCTGCGGCTGTGGGACCCCCATGGCGGAGAACTGCCCGGTAATTTCGTCCATACCGCTAAAGAACATCTTGTCCACGCCGTGCGCCACGAAGATTACTCCCAGCACCGCGCGGAAGATGAGGAGCGCGGCATCGCGTACGGCGGGTCTATTCATGGTTCATAGACTACCCTGGATAGCCACCTCCCTCAGAAAGGACTCCCCACCCAGCATGCTTAGGTGGACCACTACGAACACGCCTTTAGGCTGCCTCACCCTCGTGGGTTCTGCGCGAGGTTTATCTCATGTGTATTTCGACGGCGAATCTCCGGATCTTAGAAGCATGCAACGCCTCACGGATGTCACCGAACCTGGCTCTGCGGGCGCGGTGCTTGTCGACGCCTCTCAACAAATTGCCGAGTATTTTGCCGGCACGCGGAGGGATTTTGAGCTGCTTCTCGCCGTGCCTGAGTCCCCGCGCACCTTCCGGGATCGGGCGCAGCGTGCTCTGCGCGATATCCCATTCGGGGAACGTTGGACCTATTCGACTCTTGCCACCGCCGCCGGTAGCGCGCAGGCCGCACGTGCCGCGGGGAGCGCCTGTGCCACCAACCCGCTTCCTATTGTGGTGCCGTGTCACCGCGTCGTACCGGCTGGCGGCGGTGTGGGTTCCTATCGCGGAGGCGCAGCCGCGAAGCAGATGCTTCTGGACCACGAGGCCGCGTGCTGCGGCACTAATCCGCAGAGAGCCCTTGGCAACCACGGGTAGCCCTGGGGAACCGATGAATAACTTCTGCAGTCTAAAAAGGCATGACTAGTACACAGATGGCAAACGATACGAGACTTGTTTTTGACTCCGCGGGGCTCGGCCGCCCTGCTTGGGCAATGACCTCCCCACTCCTCAAGGAGTACTACGACACCGAATGGGGTATGCCCATCCATGAGGAATCCGCACTGCTAGAGCGCCTCTGTTTGGAGGGCTTCCAGGCTGGGCTGAGCTGGGAGATCGTTCTGCGCAAACGCGAAGCCTTCCGCGCCGCTTTCGTGGGGTTTGATGCTGACCTTCTGGCAAGCTTCGGCGAGGAGGAAGTGGAGCGCCTGATGAATAATCCTGGAATCATCCGGAACCGCCTCAAGATCAATGCGGTACTCGCCAACGCGAAGGCCACGGTGGCCTTAAGAGAGCAGGGCGGACTCGATGAGTTCATCTGGAGCTTCTTGCCGGAAGAGACCATCGCACCGGAGCGCGAAGAAGACATCCCTAAATACACGCAAGAAGCCTTGGACATGTCCAAGGCTTTAAAGAAGGCCGGGTTCAAGTTTGTCGGCCCAGTAACGTGCTTCTCACTCATGGAGGCCATCGGCATGGTCGATGCCCACCTCGTGGGCTCGCACCGTCGCGGTACATCCGGTGTGTGGCCGGCCTAGCGCTCAGCCAACACAGCGCTTAGCCAACTCGACGCTCCGCCAAATCATCACGCCGTTGACGCGGGGTGGGATGAGGACCGTCAAACCCACCGTCGGAATCATCCTCCGAGTACACCGGAAGGTAGTCAAAGTCCGGGCTTTCATCATCGATTTCCAGGATGAGCGCGCCCGGGCGGCGCAGCTTCGGCGGAAGCGACTCGGCGGGGTTCTCCGCGTTCCGCACTCCCAGGCGGGCGCGGCGTAGGTGGTAAATGCGGCGCCGCAACAACTCCCGTTCACGGCGTACCTGGGCGCGCAGCGCAACCAGGTAAACCGTGGTCATAACACCAGCGATAGCCGCCAGCCACCACGTCCATCCACCCACGACGATGCCGAGGCATACCGTAGCTACCACTGCTACCGCCAATCCGATAAGCGTACGCTGACGGCGCTGGTAACGCGTGGCAGAAGCTTCCTTCTCCTTCACCGGATCCCATCCGCCGCGGCCAAGGCGGCGCTGTGCGAAGGCGAGCTCGTCCTCAGACAGCTCGGTATCGCTGCTGCCGGCCTCAGAGTCCTCGGCGTTCAGCTCCGCGGCATCAGCACTCTCGATTTCCGCCGCCGTGGATTCTTCCGCGTCGGGAGCATCATCGGCCCCATCTGAATCCTCGGCGTTGGGCGTCGTCGGCGCCTCCTCCACAGCGTCAATAGCACCCGGGTACATCAAATCGACCGGAGAAGTGTAGGCGTCATCGAAGTCATAAGCATCCTCCGCCACCTCAGCATTTGCTGGGGCTGTAAACACTTCAGCAGCATCTGCTTCAACGTCCTTGGTGTCCTGTCCTGCTTCCTGCTCGGCCTCGGCGACGTGGGCGGGCTCCGCTTCGAGCTCGAAGTCCTCTTCAACGGCGTCTTCCTCAACAACCTCGCCGTCAATCGTCTCCGCGACGTCCGAAGTAGCTTGGTCAGAGGTAGCGGTTTCAGCGCGGGAGGACTGCGAATCCTCGCTTACGCCTTCGGCCTCCACCAGCTCGTACTCCGCTTCGTCCGCTGCAGCCCCCGTTCCTGCCTGGGCGCGCGGGCGGATATCTTCCTTGCCCAGGCGCGGCTTGCGACGGCCCGGCACAGAGCCGGAATCACCTTCGAAGAGCACGCGGGTCTCTTCAAAGGCCTCACCCGTGTGGCTCATCGGACGCTGCGAACGCAAAAGCAACGGGGCGAGGATGAAGAGCCACAACACGATTACGAGAATGATCGGCACGGCAGTCATCATGCGGCTGTGTCCCACTTTCAGGGGTCGACGAAAAGGGAATATAACTAGGCCCCTACTCTAGCCGCCCACACCGGCTCCATGGGCATCAACGAGCCCATAAATTACAAGGTTGTTACTTAAGTGAAAACAGAGGTAGTTGAACTAATCCAAGCGCGATCTAGAGACCGAGGATCCGCCCCGCCGCGTGCAGGCGCTCCACCGCGCTCGAGGCAAAATCCTCACGATTGAGCGCCAAGAAGTGGTGGTCCCGCCATGCGCCGTCAATGTGTAAGTTGCGGCGCAGAAATCCCTCATCCCGAAAGCCATTGTTGTGTAGCACCTTGCCCGAAGCAGGGTTCTCCGGCAGGTAGGTGGCGGTGACTCTGTGCAGCCCCACTCGGTAAAAAGCGTGGTCCACGCCGAGGGCGCACGCAACGGTGGCCACGCCGGCGCCGTGTACCCCGGAATGGACCCAATAGCCGATCCAGCATTCACTGACCCCTCCGTGCTGAATATTTCCCAGGGTCAATTGGCCTCGAAATTGCCCATCGACGTCAATGACGAGCGGCACCACCGTTCCAACGCGGGCAGAATCGCGCAAAAACATCAGGTGATTCCACCACGCAGACTGCGAATGCGCCGCATCCCATGACGTCGGCAGCGTAGGTTCCACGGGCTTAAGAAAATCCCGATCCGCCATGCGCTGCTGCCGCCACGCCTCGCCATCCCGACGCAACAGCGGGCGCAGGCGCACCGTCGCTCCGTGTGGGAAAACGCTAGAGCCTCGCAGCCGCACCGCAGGGGTCGCCTCAGGCCACCCCGGATGCTCGGGGTGAGCCTCACCGCTGGCGGGAGTGGAAAACCGCCCTGCGGCAGTACCAAAAGGATCAAGCATGGCGTGCGTAGCTGCCGGCTAGCTTCGTTGGGTCAGGAAGAGGACGTCGACCACATCTCCCGGGCGGATCTCGGTGACCTCCTCCGGGATGCGAATCATCGCGTTCGCTTCTGACAACCCGGCGAGCAGGTGTGCCGGCGCGCCCGCCGCGCCACCTAGCCCTTCCACGAGGTAATCGGAGGTCTCGGCGTCACGCATCAGCCGGGCACGGATGTATCCTCGACGGCCCGGGCGGGACTCCATGTGGTTGAGCACGCGTGCGCGTACGACGCGACGCTGACCGCTGCGCTTGCCTAGGGACAACCGAATCAACGGGCGCACAAAAACCTCGAAGATGACGAGCGCAGACACGGGGTTCGAAGGCAACAGGAAGGTGGGGATGCGCTCTTCACCCAACAGACCAAAACCTTGGACCGAACCGGGGTGCATTGCCACACGAGTAGTATCGACATCCCCCAGCTCATCGAGGACTTCGCGGATTTCATCCGCGCCCGCACCACCCACGGCACCGGAAATCACCAACACCTCGCTGCGCGCCAGGTAAGTCTCCAAGGCCTCCCGCACGCGGCGCGGCTCACCGGCAGCAATGCCCACGCGGTGCACGTCCGCGCCTGCCTCCTTCGCGGCCGCTGCGAGTGAGTAAGAGTTCACGTCGAAGACCTGGCCCAGGCCGGGCTCACGGTCGACGTCGACAAGCTCCTTGCCGTAAGAGACGATGGTCACGCGCGGGCGTGGGTACGCCAGCACCTTCGAGCGCCCCACCGCCGCGAGCAGGCCAATCTGCGCCGGCCCCAAGACAGTTCCAGAGGACACTGCCACATCGCCGGGTTGGATGTCATCGCCCACGCGGCGCACGAAGTCTCCCGAACGCACTGGCCGGTGCGAGGTCACGCGCTTGCGTCCGCGGTCGGTCCACTCGAGGGGAAGGACGGCGTCGGCAAGCGTGGGCAAAGGCGCACCCGTATACACCCGCACCGCCTGCTTAGGCTGCAAACGCAAAGGCTGGCGCGAGCCTGCCGGAACCTCCCCCACCACCGGAAGCGAGCGCTCAATCTCAGTCTCCGAGGCAGGAGCATCCGCATCCTCAGCGTCGTGGCGAGTGCGCGCCTTGAGGGCTTTTTCTCCCCCGACGTCCACGGCACGCACGGCGTAGCCATCAATCGCCGCCTGCGGGAAGCCCGGCAGCGGCTGATTAGCCTGCACCTCCTCCGCGCACTTGAGACCCAGCGCATTCGCGATGGCGATGCGTACCGGCTCCGGAGTCATCGCTGCATCAAGAATGAACGCCATCTGGTCATCGACCGAACGCATGTACCGCCTACCTTTGCTCTGGGGTATGTGGGGCCTAAAGGGATGGAAGTTACTGGAGTAGAGCTTAGCGCGCTTGGTGCGTCAAGACTTAGCCCTTCAGCCCGTTTTCTTCTTCGTAATCCTCCACAATCTTCTTAATCGCCTTGTAGAGCGCAGGACCGTATTTCTCATCGCGCAGACCAAAGTCCACGTTGGCTGGGATATAACCGCCCGGGTTGCCAAGATCGTGGCGCTTGCCTTGATGAACTACGACGTGAACCGGGTGTCCTTCCTTGATGAGGAGCTCGATGGCATCGGTCAGCTGCAGCTCCCCACCCTTGCCTGGCTTGATACGGCGAAGCGCATCAAAGATCTTCCTGTCGAGCAGGTAGCGCCCGGTGGCCACGAGGTTGGACGGCGCATCAGCCGGATCCGGCTTCTCCACCATGCCCACAACCTTCTTCACTCCCGGCGCGTCGGTGTCTTCGACGTCGAACACACCGTAGTTAAAGGTCTCCTCGCGCGCGACCTCAAAGGCGCACAGCACGCTGCCGCCTAGAGCTGCGCGAACACGGGCCATCTCCCCCATGACGGTGGCGGGCAGAACAATGTCATCCGGTAGCATGACGGCGAAGAATTCCTCGTCATCCTCGAGCACGGATTCCGCCAAGCCCACCGCGTGGCCCAAGCCCAGCGGCTTTTCCTGCTCCACCGAAATCGGGTGGATCAGCTGGGCAGCGCGCTTGACCTTAGCAACCTGCTCGTCTTTGCCGCGGGCGTCGAGTGTCTCAACCAGATCCGGAAACTCCTCGAAGTGCCGCATCACTTCTTGCTTGTTTGGTGCGGTGATCACCGCGAGGCGCTGAGCACCAACCGAAGCGGCTTCTTCCGCAATAAGCTCGATGCCCGGCGTATCAACGACGGGGAGCAGCTCCTTGGGCACGGTCTTGGTGGCAGGCAGGAAGCGAGTGCCCATGCCAGCAGCGGGGACAACGACCGTAGCGATCCCGGTGTGGGAATCCTCGTGTGCAATAGCCATAAGTTCCACTTTACAATGCACCCACCGCTCTCCTGCGCTGCGCTACGCCGTCACATTATGATTAGCAACCATGACGACCTCCCCCAAGGACGCCTTAAGAGCCTCACTCCTTAACGCCCGCCGCGAACGCACCTCTGAACAGCGTGCTGACGACAACGCCGCGTGGTGTGCTGGTGTGAGAGAGCTCCTGACTCCCGCGATGCGCATTGCCGCCTACCACCCACTGGGCACAGAGCCGGGCGGCCCCAGCTTCGTGGATACCGTGGCACAGCTCTGCAAAGAGGTTTACCTGCCTATTTCCGGTGCAGCCGGGGAGCTTTTGTGGACGCTATATACCGGCCCACAGGCCATGCGCCCGGGGGCGTTGGGGATTGCGGAGCCCGTCGGCCAGCGCCACAGCAGCGAAATCCTAGCCCAGCTCGATCTCATCCTCGCGCCCGCGATGGCAGTCAGCGAATCCGGCATGCGTCTTGGAAAGGGCGCGGGTTACTACGACCGCGCGCTCACCCCACTCCCCACTGGGCGCCCGCCTGTCGTTGCCTTGGTGCATTCCAGCGAGGTCCGCGATGTCCCCTTCGATGAGCACGACCGCCCAGTCGATGGCGTCCTCACCGAGCGCGGGATGCGCTGGCTTTAATCGCTTTCGGGCCCCGCCCGGGAACCACGCGGCGCCACGCGCAGTCTAAGAAGGTATGGATTTTCTACATGTTCTGCGCACCCCGGGACATCGCCGCAGCGTGTTCCTGCGCCGCGTTATCGCAGCTGTCCTGCTCGTGACCGCCGCGGCCAGTGCGCTCGCTTCCACGCGTGAGCAGCCCCGCGTCGTGGTCATGGCCCGGGACGTGGCGGCCGGGGAGACGCTAGCGCTTGGCGATGTCTCCGTGGCCCGCGTCCCCTCCTCCGCTCTTCCCGCCACGGCGTTGGGAAATAACCCAGAGGATGCCGTGGGACGCGTGCTGGTAGCGGCCGCGAGCGCTGGCGAAATCTTGACCACAACTCGCCTACTCAGCTCAGATCTCGTCGCAGATTTCGGTATGGACAACGGCCACCTCATCCCGCTTACGCTGGCTGAGCCGGAGATTTCTCGTAATCTCCACCATGGAGATACGGTCAATATCGTCGGCACGGTAGAGGATAGGCCCGACGGTACCGCCCCCGCACGCGGAACGACTATTGCCCGTGGCGCTCGCGTCGTGTCGGTGGGAACAGGCGAAGATGATGCACGCACACAATCGTTGCTCGTTGCTCTCCCCGCCGAGGCGGCCGAGGACGTCGCTGCCGCTTCCCTTGCGCAACCGCTCACGGTCATCATCGTGGGCGACCGTGCCCACAATTAAGATGACACTGTGAAGATCGCCGCGTTTGCGCATCAATGGTGCCGCGGGATGTTGCCACCACCAACAATCTCTGCCTAGTATGGGCGCATCCACTCAGGCGCTAATGTTTGTGTGTCTTTCCTGTCTCACAACGTCGTGGCAACGCATGCTGTGAGCGCTCAACAGTGGTCTTTTCTATTCCAGCAATTTCCCCCGATGCTTCTTCCTAAGTAGGCACTCCTACCGCTTCAAGAATCTCGCTCCTTTCGGCCCCTTCCGGCTCATCACGTGCTAGGTACCGCCTCATTGAACAGCGTTGGTTCTCTCACCGCGCGCTGCGCCGCAGCCGCGCACTACCGAAGAAGCATTTACTCCGCAGAAAAGGACATATTCCCATGCTTAAGGGCTTTAAAGATTTCATCTTGCGCGGCAACGTCATCGAGCTGGCCGTGGCCGTCATCATCGGTGCTGCATTCACCGCAATCGTTACCTCCATCACGGACCACCTCATCCAGCCGCTGATCAACTCCTTCGGTTCCCCGGACTTCGGTGGCCTGGGCTTCGCGATTACCGACAATCCCGAGACCTTTCTTGACTTTGGTGCGGTCATCACGGCACTCATCAACTTCCTGATCGTCGCTGCCGTCATCTACTTCGTCATTGTCGCTCCGCTCAATGCCGTCACCGAGCACGCTAAGCGCCGCCAGGGTGTTGACCCGGAGGAGCCGGCTCCGACCGCCGAGCAGCTGCTCGCTGAGATCCGCGACCTGCTCGCTGCTGAGAACGGTGGCACCACCACTGAGAAGCCAGGTTCCAGCTTCTAATTCACAAGCAAAACCTGCAATCCCGCAGAGCCAGCACAATGCTGAAGCTCTGCGGGATTTCCTTATGCGCTCTAGGCCCTCGACGCGCTACTGCGTAGTACCAAAGTGCGGCGGCATATTCTCGCGGTAGAAAGCCTCACCGGTGACTTCGTCTTCGCTGTTGCCATCAAGGCTTACGATGCGCAGCTCATCGGCGCCAGCCCCAGCAGAGGTACCAGCCGCCTGCGATACTGGCCCGCCGGGCACGTCGAAGCTGCGGTCATAATTCTGGGCGGTCGACGGGCGCTGAGCACGACGACGGCGGGCACGTGGTGCGGAATCAGCCATTAGACGCTGGACTTCTGCAGCTGATCCACGAGGTGATGCACCAAGGGAGTCAACGTTGCCATACCATCGCGCACCGCCGCGCGGGACGAAGCCACGTTGACGATGACCGTCGATCCGGACACTCCTGAAATACCGCGGGAGGTGCAGGCATCCACCGCGCCGCATGCCTGGCCGGAAGAGCGCAGCGCCTGCGCCACGCCCGGAACCATTTGATCCAGCACCGCGCGGGTTGCCTCAGGAGTTTTATCGCGGGGGCCAACGCCCGTGCCACCGATAGTCAATACGAGGTCAACTCCCCCGACCACACCGGTTTCAATCGCCTGTCGGATTTTGGATTTCTTGGAGCGAACAATCACTGCGCCGTCGAAGGTGAAATCGGCTTCGGCCAGCAATTCACCCGCCAAACGCGATGTGTCCTCCGTTGACTCATCTGGGTGGTCGGTAACGATCACGACGAGCGCGCGACGCGGCGCCTGAACGCTTTGTTCTTGCTCGCTCGCAATGAGGAAGGCGTCATCGGGCTCGGTAACATCATCAAGTTCGTGTGAGGCATCGCGCCCCAACAGCTCAGCTGCGTCGGTGTTGTCTGCCACGGAGGTTCTCCTTAAAGGTGGGACGGAATCTTCCGGAAGTAGTTGCTTAAAAAGGTGTCAGGGTGCGGTATTCACGCGGTGCTTGCGCACCGCCCGAGTATTTGTAAACTTACTCGCTCGCCAGCGTTACCTCTACCTTTCTCACGTCTTCGTTGTCGCGGCCCTTAACTTCCAGTGTCACGGTTGCCCCAAATTCCTGCGAGCGGGTTGCCGCAATCAGGGCATCGGAGCTTTCAATGAGCCGGTCGTTGACGCGAGTGACCACATCACCGGACTTCAGTCCTGCTTTATCAGCCGGGCTCCCAGATTCCACATCAACGATTTCCGCGCCAAGGGTATCGCTCTGCGCACGGACCTTAACGCCCAACGTGGGATGCTTGACCTTGCCGTTATTGATGAGCTCATCGGCCATCCGCTTAGCAAAATTTGAGGGGATGGCGAAGCCCAGGCCGATGGAGCCGCCTTCGGCATTCGAACCGCCAGATAGCGAGGCGATCATCGAGTTCATGCCAATGATGTTGCCCTCCATGTCCACCAAAGGGCCGCCGGAGTTACCGGGGTTGACGGCTGCGTCGGTCTGGATGGCGTCGATAAGCGAGGACTCCCCACCTTCCTGTGACGCACGCACTGGGCGATTCTTGGCCGACACAATTCCGGACGTCACCGTGGCGTTAAGCCCGAGCGGGGAGCCAACGGCAACTACCTCCTGCCCCACTGCGGCCGCGTCCGAATCACCAAACTGGAGGAAAGGAAGATCGCTGACGTCATCGATTTTGATGACCCCGACATCTGTCGTCGCATCGGACGCGACAAACGTAGCGCTGTGGCGCGAACCATCATTCATCGTCACTTCGAGCCTCCCGCCCTGATCCGCGCCAGCAACCACGTGGTGGTTGGTCAGCACATAACCATCCGGGGAGATAATTGAACCGGAGCCCTCGGCACCGCCAGAGCGGGTCATGGAGTAGATTGACACCACCGACGGCAGAACCTTCGATGCCACGTCCTCCACAGAGCCGGCGGCCGGCTCGTTACCGGTGCTATTGGCCACCGGCTGGCGCTCGAGAACCTCGTTGACCGTCGAGGTGGAGGATTTATCGTCACCGGCTTTGCCAACCACGGCACCGGTGACGCCGCCAGCTGCAACGAGCACCATCGCCAACGCGATGCCCATTCCTACCTTGCGTTTGTTCTTCGGTTCGCTTCCCGGCTCCACGACGTGCGCGCCTACGCCTTGCTGGCCAGGGAAGCGTTCGTTCTGATTCCCCTCGGGCGCAGCACCGTAGCGCTGTCCTGCATATGGTTGTGCTGTGCTCTGTCGCACCTGGCTTTGCTGACCGAAGCCATAAGTTGAGCCGCCATACGGTGCTTGCCCCGCGTTTGGAGCCTGAGAGGGCTGAGTACCAAACGACGATGGGCTTCCCTGCCCGCCCTGTGCACCGTAGGGTGCTTGCTGCCTTCCCTGTGCCCACGAGTCCGAGCGCGGCTGATTCCAGCCGTTTGATGAGCTACCCGCAGAAGGCGCCCCGCCCTGCTGCTGTGCTTGTCCCCGTCCATCAGAGTTCTGCGGGGTATCCATGGGATTATCCATGTTCGAATTCCTCATATTCATGTCAGGTAGTGTGCACCATTGCGCTGGGGTGTATCTGTCTCTGCTCTGCCAGTGTGCTAGGAAAAGCTGTACATTTCCTGTGCGCACTGAACTGGGGCGATACTTTGCAGACTAGCTTTGGTTAAACCACCGCTCTGCAAAGATATGCCCCCGGTCGTGTGGGTTCTCCGAGTGCTCCTCGGCTGGCTCCTGAGATGTCTCCTCTGCTTCTTGCGCATCGAAGGATTCTGGCTGAAACTCGTTCGGAATTTCTTCCAGTCCATCCACCATGGCATCCCCCTCGGTGGGATGCCCCGGCAGGATAACCTCCATGCGTGTTCCACCGTCCGCGGAATCCTTAATGGTGATCTCTCCATTGTGCCGCTCAACGACGGATTTCACGATGGCCAAGCCCAATCCGGAACCAGGCATTGCACGAGCTTCGGCCGAACGGTAGAAACGCTCGAACACCTTGTCGCGCTCCTCGGGCGCGATACCGGGACCCGAGTCATCCACACGCAGGCACACCTTGTCCTCTGCCACTTGCCGCATGGACACGCGCACGGTACCCGTCGGCGGCGACCACTTCGCGGCGTTATCCATGAGATTGAGCGTGGCACGCCCCAAGGCAAATGGGTCACCATCCAACATCCACGGAATAAACCTCACGCGGAAGTCCACGTCAGGGCGCCGGCGCTTGGCACGATTAAGGGAATTCTCCAGGACCTCGTGCAGCTCGACCGGTTCCGGTTCCTTCTCAGTGGCATCTTCGCGTGCCAAGTCCACGAGATCACCGATCAGGGTCGACAACTCCGACATCTGCGCCATCACGTCGTCTTCCAAATCACGACGATCTTCCTCGCTGATGCCGAATCCGCCGCCGGATTTATTCAGCATCATGAGCAGCTCGATATTGGTACGCATGGAAGTTAGCGGCGTCTTCAACTCGTGGCCGGCATCTGCCACGAACTGCGATTGCTGCACGCGCGCATGCTGCAGGGCAGACAGCATTCGGTTGAAGGACACCGTCAGCTGCGACATCTCGTCATTGCTCTCCACCGCAATCGGCCGCAAGTCATTAGTCTGCGTCACATAATCTGCCGCGCGCTTGAGGCGCGCGATGGGTTCCATACCGGTCTTGGACACCACCATTCCCGCGAAGACGGAAAGCAGCACGCCGAACGCCACGATAATGAGCAGAGCCGAGCCCACCGCGGAAACGATTTCCTCGGTCGGCCCTAGGTCCTTAGCTAGGACTACCGTGGCCCCGCCGTCCTCATGCTTAGCCAGCACGCGCTCCCCACCCAAAGTGCGGATGGAGCTTTCCATAGTGTCCCCGTCGGGCTTAAAATCGCCGCCCACGGGCAGTGCGTCACCAAATGCAAACGCGGCCGACGGTGGGGAGATTGAGATCCGAGTCGAGGGGTTATAGAGCTTGAATGAGGAAATTTCCTGGTCGATGTTCTCCACAAAGGCCGGATCCTGCGCCTGCTGTATGAGTACGTCGGCTTGCTGCATAATCTGCTTATCGACGCTCGCCGTCATCGAAGCCGCGACAAGCCAATAGGTCACAAACGTCATTACTGCCACGGAGAAGGCAACAACAACACCGGTAACCAAAGAAAGGCGCCACCGAAGCGGCGCCCGTGAAGCCCAGCCGCGTCGGCCTGAGCGGCCTAACCACGCAGTGGTATCCAGGTCTTCAGAAGGCACCGCATCAGGCGCGGGCCTCCGCAAAATCACGCGATAGCCTCCCTCATGACATAGCCAACACCGCGCACGGTGTGGATAAGACGCGGCTCACCATTCTCCTCGGTCTTTTTGCGGAGATAGCCAATGTAGACTTCAAGCGCATTTCCGGAGGTGGGGAAATCATAGCCCCACACTTCTTCCAAGATGGTGTTGCGGGAGAGCACCTTGCGGGGGTTCTCCATCAATAAACGCAGGAGAGCAAACTCGGTACGGGTCAGGGAAATTGGACGGTCGCCGCGAGTAACTTCACGCGTATCTGCATCAAGCTTGAGGTCCTCGAAGCTTAGCTGCGTCTCAACCGGCTGCTTCGCCCCGATGGAGTCCGCAGCGGCACGCCGAACCAAAGAACGCACGCGAGCCAAAAGCTCCTCCAGCGCAAATGGCTTGGGCAGGTAATCGTCGGCGCCAGCATCGAGACCTGCAACGCGATCGGACACGCCATCACGAGCCGTCAGCACGAGAATGGGGCGGTCCCAGCCTTCGCTGCGCAGGGTGCGGCAGACTTCAAGGCCGTCCATGTTCGGCATCATCACATCGAGGATCAGTAGCTCGGGGTTATCACTGTGAACCATCTCGACAGCCTGAACGCCGTCGGCGGCCAGCACAACCTCGTAGCCATTAAACTTCAGGGAGCGCCGAAGCGATTCACGTACGGCCTGCTCGTCATCCACGACAAGAATCTTCATAATCTCAATTATGTCCTATCTAGGACGTTTTCACGAAGTAGGCCGCATTCTTTCGCCCCCTTATACCCCCTTAGGCCGCTGGTTTCCCCAAAAAATTCAAGGCCGCCTCGGCGGCCCACGCCTTAGCAATCATGGAGAGCTGCGAGCGCGCAATACATGCACACGACAAAAGCCCCGAAGATTCACTCAAAGCGGTGAATCTTCGGGGCTACAGTCACAGACTGAAGACCTGAGAGGCCTTAGAACTGCTCGACGTCAACCAGGCCAAGCTTTGCAGCCTTGACCAGGCGGCGCGGGATGCGCACGGTCTGACCGTCGATGGTGACTTCTTGGAGGGCGACATTGTCAGCCTTCCACTGGGAACGGCGAGAGTGGGTGTTCGCGCGGGACTTCTTAAACTTAGGAGTTGCCATCTTTTCCTATCCTCCTTACGCGTTCTTCTTCTTGCGGCGAGCCATTGCACCGAAGCGCTGGTTGAACTTCTCAACGCGGCCAGCGGTATCCATAACGCGCTGCGCACCGGTCCAGAACGGGTGAGACTCAGCGGTCACGTCGACGACGATGAGCGGGTACTCGTTGCCGTCTTCCCACTCAACGGTGCGCTCGGAGGTAGCGGTGGACTTGGTCAGGAAGGAGTGGCCGGTACCGGCGTCCTTGAAGACCACCGGGTGGTAATCCGGGTGGATGTCTTTCTTCATATGTCGATTCCCTCAGGGTTGAACTACGGGTCGGTTCCTTCCGTGACGCGTGAGAGCGTGAAAGGATCGTGCCCGAGTTGGGTCTCTATACTTACAAACGTGCGGCTCGCGCCGACAACTTGAAACATCCTACAGGCCGCAGGCATCAAAATCGAAATCGCCGCAGTTCATACTCCTCAGAGCAACGCAACGGCAAGCGCAAACAATCACCCCGCCAGCACCTTCGACGGAAATGGCGCTTGGATAATAGGTATCAAAGCCGGGTTGCACGACAGCGGTGATTAGGTTCTACAGGCCGCGGCATGTAAGATTTCCCCTTGCTGTTGTCAAAGTAATCGTTTTACGCCCCATCAACTGGTGTTCAACGGATTAAGCCTCCTGCTCAACCTCACTTTTTAGAGCGCCGCGCCTCACCGCGGATATAGGCACTCCGTTAGTCGCTTTCGATGTGGGCGGCTAGGAGAAAGAAGACCCATGTCGGCTATTTGCCAGGTAACGGGCCGCAAGCCGGAATTCGGCAAGCAGGTCTCGCACTCGCACCGCCGCACCTCGCGCCGTTGGAACCCCAACGTGCAGCGTCGTCGGTACTACCTGCCCTCTGAGGGCCGTACCATCACCCTGAATGTTTCCACCAAGGGCATGAAGATCATCGACCGTGACGGCATCGAGTCCGTCGTGGCCAAGATTCGCGCACGTGGGGAGAAGATCTAAAGATGGCACGTAATGACATCCGTCCAATCATCAAACTGAAGTCCACTGCGGGCACCGGTTACACCTACGTGACCCGTAAGAACAAGCGCAACAACCCGGATCGCATCACCTTGAAGAAGTTCGATCCGATCGTCCGCAAGCACGTCGAATTCCGCGAGGAGCGATAATTTATGGCTAAGAAGTCAAAGATCGCCAAGAACGAGCAGCGCAAGGAAATCGTCGCCCGCTACGCGGAGCGTCGCGCTGAACTCAAGGCAATCATCAAGAACCCGAACACCCCGGACGAAGAGCGCCTCGAGGCGCAGTTCGAGCTGAACCGTCAGCCGCGCGACGCCGCTCGCGTCCGCGTCCGTAACCGCGACTCCGCCGATGGACGTCCGCGCGGTTACCTCCGCAAGTTCGGTCTGTCCCGTGTCCGTATGCGCGGCATGGCTCACCGTGGTGAGCTGCCGGGCGTTCGCAAGTCCAGCTGGTAAAGGGGTACCCATACAATGGCTGTCAAGCGTAATAATCACAAGAAGTTCCGTATGGAGCAGACCCGTCGCCCGAAGAAGAACCCGCTCAAGGCCGAGGGCATTGAGAAGGTTGACTACAAGGAGATCAAGACCCTGCGTCTGTTCATCTCCGATCGTGGCAAGATCCGCTCCCGTCGCGTCACCGGTCTGACCCCGCAGCAGCAGCGCCAGGTTGCTACTGCCGTCAAGAACGCTCGCGAAATGGCTCTCCTGCCGTTCACGTCCCGCTAAACACTAGCTGGTTTCAACAGCGCACTTTTGCCGCTGTACTCGTGACTCACTAGGACAGGACAAAAGAGCTTTTAAGCCGCCGCCTACCTCCCCGTTTAAGGGGCACGGTAGGCGGCGGCTTTCGTTTTCCGCCTGTCCTCTTGGGGATCGTGCACCGCACCTGTCTTACTCAGAACTGGCACCCCCGAGTGCTACATTGAAGGGTTAGAACGCCCCTGATGGAAAGGGAACTTAAGCCTTTATGCCACTGCACTCATCACTCACAGACCTCAGCGAACTCGCTACCCACTGCCAGTCCCCCGCCCATGCACGCGGCTTGTTGGAAGAAGCGCAGGATTTGGTGCGCAACGCTACCGCCCACCGGGGAGACGGTGTGGAACTCGCTGCGTGGTTTTCTCGCGTGGTCACGGACATCGTCCGTTCTCCAGGTCTCGCCAGCCCGGTTCGCCTCACCGGCGCCGCTGCCCGCGGCGACCTCCTCCCCTCACTACCCATCACGTGGTTAGGCACTGACGAGCAGCTAGAGAAGGTCATCACCGAGGCCGGTTTGACCTGCGGCGCGGTACAGGATTGTGCATCAACCCGTGCCGATGCTGGCCTCCCACTGGGGTCTGGCGGCGAGGAGGAGCTCTACGCCGAGGCCGTGTCACAGCGCCCAGCACCGCTCAAGCTCGTGGATGGGCTTCCCGATCGTTTAGCCGATGTGTCAATTCGTTTTTCTTTGCTGGCGCCCATTTCTGCCATCGCGCGTTGGGCAGCACCAGCGCCCCGCCCCACCCAAGACCGTCTTGCCATCGGCGTGGAGCGTGAGCTGCTCACCACCGCGGAGGCGGAGGGCCTGAGTCTCGCTTGGGGCACGGGCATCGCGCTGGAGTTGGGGCGGTGGTACGAAGGCGTCGTCCAGCACAGTGTCGTGCTCGGGGATCTGCCTCCACTGGACCGCACCGCCTATGGATCGGCGTGCCGCACAGTCTCCGCTGCCTTTGAATCCATCATGATTCGGCACGGTAATGTGGTTGGCAGTAGTGAAAGCTGAGCTTTAGCAATCGCCGTTTGCGGCGGAGTGTACGATTACTGATTTGCCGTCAGTTATTACTTGAACATTATCGAAGGGAGTCCGCCTCATGGCAGGTAGCGTTGGCAGGCCACGGAAGAATAGCCCACGCCGCCGGGGTAACACCGCGCGCGAAGAAATCCTGGATGCCTCATCCGAGCTTTTTACCACCCAGGGTTTTGCTACAACTTCCACGCACCAAATTGCTGATGCCGTCGGCATCCGTCAGGCTTCGCTGTACTATCACTTTCCTTCGAAGACCGATATCTTCCTCACCCTGCTGAATTCCACCATCGAGCCCTCGCTGGAGCTCGCGGATGAGCTTGCGGCCTCCGATGCCGCGCCGGCGCAGCGCCTGTGGTCACTGGTAGCAGCCGAATCTCGCCTGCTTTTGACCTCGGCGTGGAACGTCGGCCGCCTTTATCAGCTGCCGGTGGCTAATTCCCCCGAGTTCGGTGAATATCACGAGCAGCGCGACCGCCTCAAGGATCACTTCCGTACTGCCGCCGCAGGAATTGTGGGCGCGGACGATCCGCGCATCGAGCTCCCCTTCCACATCGCGCTCTCCGTCATTGAAATGCGCCCCAATGATGGCAACGCACCGTTTGATGCCTCGCAGCGCGTGCCGGAGCAGTCCGCCATGCTTGCCGACGCCGCCCTAGCAGTCCTCGGCGCCACCCCTCCCGACGATGCTGAGGCGACCACCCTGGAGCTGCTCAAGAACCGCAACGACTCTATTTCTTCCGCCGCCGCGGCCGCCGCGGACCGCAAGAGGTCGGCCCGCTAGCGGCCGTGTCGAATGGCGTAGTGCGCCAAGAAGGTCTTATAAGGCTTGTAGGCCTTTTCGCCGTCAGCGCGGAGGTTATCGACGAGGCGATCCATCTTGTGGTTCGTCTTCTTTTCGGTCCACCCCAGCGCCTCAGCAATGTCGCGCACCGAGGGGATATCGGCGTCGGTAGAACCCGGTTTCTTGAGGTAGCTGGCTAGCTGGCGCAGCAGCTCTTCTTGCTCATCATTGGGCACGTGACGGGTGCGTGTGCGCTCTTCATCAACGTCCTGCTCGCGCTTGGTACGGCGCGAATAGTTGCTGTTTTCTACGTCGATATACAGCTCATAGGGGCATTCTGGCGTCTCAAAGGTAACCCTCGATGGCCCTGGGGGTACCGCCGCGACCGAGCGGGGGCCGAGATCAATGCGCGAAAATCCTTTGACCCCGCGCAGCTCTATGCGCAGCGGGATGTGACTGCCCACGTTGCAGATCATCCACCCCTGGCCGCCATACCACAGCTGGAAGAGCTGGCGGTGCAGGCTGAGGTCCTCCTCACCCACCCGGAAGTCACCGGCGCGGCCGACGATGACTTCCTCCCCCGGGGAAATAACCTTCACGCCGCCGATCAGGTCATCGATGCGCAGCCTGGGCCCCCGCGGTGCGTTCTGCGGCGTGCGTGGTTGTTGCTGGCTCATGGACACCTCCGTAGGGCTGGACAACTCGCGCTCTTCGCCGGGTATGTCGGCGAGGCGCCTTCAAACAGTGCTCTTCAGTGTAGCGGCATTCACTTTGTTTCGGCGTGCTAAGCCACACCCCACCTCAGCTGGCGCTAGGCCACGATAGCCCACGTCACTAAGAAAATAAGGATGATGACCACGACGGTGACCGTGATGATGAGGGCATTCGAATTATCCTTCGCGGCCGGCTTGCGGGTTGCCCGTTGAGGAGTAGACCGTCGCTGCACCGTAGACCCTGGCATCGCCGGGGTAACTGGTGTGGAGGGTGACACGGTTCCCGAAGACGCGATCGGGTTAGAGGGAGCGACGAAGCCAGTTGGCCTTGCCCGATCCATGGACCCAAAGGAGGCGGAGGGCTCCGGCCAACGCTGGGGTGATTGCCCTTGTTGGCCAAACTGTCCCGTCCGCGCAGTGCTTCGTGCATTCCGCGGCTGCTCTGGTTGCGACGAAGGCTGCGGTGCTGGGGCGCTACGCAGGGCAGAGGAAGTAGGGCCGGAAGCGGGCTGGGAGGGGCGGGAACGGGAGACGTCGTCAAGCGCGGCGATGAAATCCTGGGCCCGCGCATAGCGCTGCATGGGCACGCTGTTGAGCGCCTTGTTCAGCACGGTCTGTAGCTCCGAGGCAACGCGAGCAGTGTCTTCTGCAAGGAATACGGCGAAGGCATCGCTGGACAGATCCGGGATACGGCGCTGTCCTTCCCACTCGCTGCGCGGCATCGTGTCCTTGAGGTGGTGAAGCGTGAGCATCTCGAAAGCGATAAGCGCCAGCGAGTAATCGTCCGCGCGCGCCGACATGTCATCATCACCATAAGCATGGCCGTTATTCTCTGGGGCCAAATACTTTTCGGTACCCACGATGTGACCGACCTTGGTCAGGCGCGACTGGCCTTCTTCGATACTGATCCCGAAGTCACTCAGCACAGCCGGCGGCAGGCTGCCCGGGTTTTTGCGCAGCAAGATATTGGCGGGCTTGATGTCCCGATGCACCCACCCGGGGTGCAGCTCGTGGTGCATATAGTCCAGCGCCGCGGCAATCGGTTTGAGGTAGTACGCCACCTCGGCGACCGTAAATCCCCTCCCCTTGTTGGCTCGTTCCCGGATCGCCTGCGCCAAGGTTCCACCGTCAATGAACGCCATGACCATCACGTCATCCCCGCGCGGCGTCGACTCCTTGGAATAGAACTGAACCACCCCCGGGTGGCTACCGATCCTGGTGAGAGCCTTCATTTCGTTGTGGAAACGGGCTCGAGAGGCCTCATCCCGAACATCATCCAGCAGCACTTTAACCGCGAGCTCACGGGACAGGTCCGGATCGGTTGCATGAAAAACCTGCCCCATGCCGCCCTCGCCCAGCAGGTACACGGTGGTATACCGCTTTTGCTGGGTAAGCCATTGCACGAAGTAGGAATTAGTCACCGCCCCATTGCACCATATGCATAGCAAGGCTTGAGGTTGCCATGTCCCATCGCCCCCAAATGGAGGGTGCTACCCCGCAGTTCCGTCTGGTTGTGCGGAGCCAGATATGCTACCTGTAGTTCTCTACTGTTTTCCAAGGACCCTATGAGCACCCCAGGATTTGGCACTAACCATTACGCGCATAAGCCCCCTACGCCGGCGTCGGGCCAGACTCAACGGCCCCAGTCAGAGCAACGCAACCTCGTTCCGATCATCTGCGCCATTGCGATCCTTATCGCACTGCTGATTGCCGGAATCGTGATTTGGAATGATGTCCGTTCCACCAGCCAGGCAAGCCCCGAAGCCGGCAGCGCAACGGAGCAGGAACCCACCCGCGTAGGCCGGGCTGCGCCGGAGGAGACGGCCGCAGAAGAAGGAACAGCTGACGACGAGGAAACTGCAAATGAGCAGGCGCCGAAGACTTCTCTCAATCCTGATGCTGCCGATGTCCCCGAAGGACTCACCGCGGCCGGATGGTCCGACTACCCAGAGGCACGCTGCCAGCAAGGCGAGAGCATGGTTTTCGCTGCCCATGGCTCGGATCCCGATTCGCACATTGTGGTCTGCGAAAAGCAGGACTCCCTTTTCTACCGCGGAGTCTGGTCCAGCGGTGCTGCCTTTGGTCCGGCGCGCGGTGAGGGAAGCTCCTTTAGCGCCACAATCCTCGATCCCACCAGCGGGGATGACACCGGCTCCGTGCTCAACATCCGGGGTACGGACTATGACATCGACGGGGAGGCCGGAAAATTCGAGGACTACTGGCCTCACTAGGAACCGCACTAGGGCTTTTAGACAGCTCCCTGCTGGCATCCCGCGTCCGGCCACTCCACCTGAGCGGTTTCTAATTGCCTGGCTAGTCGGGTGAGCATCTGCTGGGCTTCGCCGTAATCACCGGATGGTGCTGCGGCAAAAATTGCCACCGCCACCGTGTGTCCACCTAGCGTGATAAGCCCCATCTGACGGGCCTCATAGGAACCGTCCTCGGCAGGCCCCCAGCCGCCCTTCACCACCGCCCCGTCGAGGGTGCGAAGGCCATACTGCTGTGCCGGATCAACGTCACCCATGGCCGCGAGGATGGGATCTGCGCCTTCCTGGCATCCCAGCGCGGCGACGAATTTTGCTTGCTCGGACACCGGCCACTGAGTTTGGCCGAAGGCGCTAAACCCGGGGCGCGGTGGCGTGGCGGGAACGGTGGCGGTTCCGATGATTTCCTGGGTAGCCTGTGCCGCCTGCGCTCCCCCGCCGAGGGCTTCCCAGAGAGAATCTGCCGCAGCGTTATCGGAAAAAGTAATTGCTCGAGACACAGCGTCCGGATCCGCTACCCCGGCGCGTTCGGCGGCGATGGCCAGGGGGACTTTCGCCGTGGACCATGCGGGCCGCGGGTCGGTGATGCCGGCAGCCGCGACGGTCTGTGACCCAGCCACCGCGATTCCGGTTCCTGGGTTGTCGGCGGCGATGGCGTCGACGGCTTCCTGAAGGTCGGTGGCCTTAATCACGGATGGTTCCTTGTCGAGGATGGAATCAGGGGCAGGACTTGCGGACGAGCCGGATCCAGAATCAGGAAGGGAAGGCTGCGGGCTGCTTGCTGGAGCACTTGGTTCCGGCTGAGAGACGTCCCCAATGGTGCAGGCGCTGAGCGACGCCACCGCGATCCCCACCAGCGCTGCCAGTGCCGCCGGCCGGCGTCGCGGGTGTTCATGCGTGCGGCTTGGTCGTGTTCCGAATTTCATCGATACTCGCTTACACATTAGAGGATGTATACAACCGCATTATTGCCGCCAGTGCAGGTCACATACTCGCCGTTATCGGAACAATCCATGGTGTAGAACAGCTTGGTCTTCGGGCTAAAAGCCCTAATCGTGGCGTCAAACTCGTGGGTATCGACGTAGTGTTTGACGTATTCATCGCGCACGGAGTTGGCGAACGGCTCCGTCGTCACCTCAGTGCCGCGATAGACACTGTTGAAGTTGCCGCCGGGCTCGTTGTTACGCGCGGCGTCGTTCGCCGGGATAGCGCCCGCGGGCAGGTCAGGGTGCTCGGGGCGCTTCTGCGCCTTGGAGGTCGTCGTGGACTGCTCTGAGGTCTTCTCAGGTTCCTCCGCAGCTGAAGTGCTGTCTTGTGGACCCTCATTCTGCTCGGTGAGTTGGGCTGGCGCCTGGGGCGATTCAGCCTGGGATCCTGAGTCAGCGTGTTTAAAGAAAATGAGGTAGGCCAACGCGGCAATAACGAGGATTACTGCCAAGATCAGCACGCCGATGAGCACAAGCTTTCCGGAATTAGAGGAACCATGGTTTCCGGCATCGTCCTGTGCATAGGAATTCGCATAGGCAGCCGGCTGCTGATCGTACTGGCCAAATCCGTCCTGCGGCGCCGCCTGGGGCGGGAACTGTTGCGTGGGGAATTGCTGCTGCTGAGGATACTGGCCCTGGGATCCGGAGGGAGCAAAAGGATTTGAGTAGTTGTGCTCACCCGATTGCGAGTAGCCCGGATTATTTCCCATGTTTTGGGGGTATTGCTGGGGCTGTACTGGGCGCTGTTGTGTTGGCGGGGCTTCAAAATCCGCGGTTTCCGGGTGGGTTTCTTGATGAGAAGGCTGTGGCTGGCTGCCGTTTCCCTGCTGGGGATGCGCGCCGAATCCATGATTGCGATCTGAATCAGTCACCGAAGCCTCCGTAGATCGTGACGTTTGCAATTGCCAATAGGCGTTTTCTATCTGTCCTATCTTTGCACAGTCACAATTCTCTGCGCAGCGTTTACGTCTTTACTCGCGCTTTGCACAGTGTGTGCTCTGCTGTGCTGCCAGCGCTTCCTGCCCCACTGGGGAGTATTCCCACGAGCTTCCATTGAAGTCCCCACGGACGGTGCTTAAGGGTTTAGATTGTTAGAGGTATCTCGATGCTCTAACTTCCTGTGCACGGAAAGGTTGCTGATCTCCCGCCATGTCATTTCCTACTGGTCCTTCGGGCACCCCTCCACGCGACTCCGGTTCCTCCGGCTTCGGTTCACCTGCTCCCGGGTTTGGCCGCCCGGGCCATCCCGGCGGCACAAATGGTCCGAGCGGCGGATTCGGAAGCACTCCCCCGTTCGGTGGGCACCCCGCTAGCCCCGCCCCGCAGCCGTTCAGTGGTGGCGCGCCAACACCCCCAAATCCACCCCAGCCCAACTCTTATGCCGCTCCTACCCCGCCGAAAGGCACAGGGCGCTTCAGCGGCGCCATCGCGGCGCTGATTGCTTTGCTCCTCATCCTGGCTGTCGTCCTTGGCGTCGGCGCGTGGTTTATCTGGGGCCGCGAATCATCCAATACGGAGCAGACTGGTACAAGCTCCGAGCCAACCTCGACGGCCGCGCTTGCGACCACGCCTATGACCATCACGGGCGCTTAAGAAACTGAGATCATAACTGCCCTAGCCGCCAAATCTTGCGCTTCCGCGTCGAATTACGCGGCTAGATTCGTCAGCTAGGGCAGTTGAAGTTTGCTGGAACGCTTTGGTTCAGGCTCTAGTGGAAGAAGTGGCGGGTTCCGGTGAGGTACATGGTCACGCCAGCCTTCTTAGCGGCCTCGATGACTTCTTCATCGCGAATGGAACCACCCGGCTGAACCACGGCCTTGACACCGGCATCGAGGAGAACCTCGAGACCATCCGCAAACGGGAAGAAGGCGTCCGATGCAGCGAAGGAACCTTCGGTGCGGTTGGTGCCGTCGGCCAGCGTGTTGGCGCGCTCAACCGCGAGCTTGGCGGAGTCGACGCGATTGACCTGGCCCATGCCCACGCCCACGGTGGCATTATCCTTAGCCAACAGGATGGCGTTGGACTTCACCGCACGCACGGCGCGCCAAGCAAACTCGAGCTGCGCTAGATCGGATTCGTTCAGGGCCTCGCCCGCAGCCAGCGTCCAGTTGGCCGGGTTATCGCCCTCCGCCTGGTAGGTATCCGGCTCTTGGGTGAGCACACCGCCGGAAATGTACTTGCGCTCCACCTGCGGAGCCTCGTACTCAGCTTGCAGCACACGGAGGTTCTTCTTGGCCTTAAGAACCTCGATGGCGCCCTCCTCGTAGGACGGGGCCACGATGACCTCGGTGAAGATCTCCTTGACCTGCTCCGCCATCTCCACGGTGACCTCGCGGTTCACAGCGATGACGCCGCCGAATGCGGACATCGGGTCGCAGGCATGGGCCGCGCGGTGAGCAGCCGCGATGGACTCGTCAGACACCGCGATGCCACACGGGTTGGCATGCTTGATGATTGCCACGCACGGGCGCTCATGATCCCAGGCGGCGCGCCACGCGGCGTCAGCATCCTGGTAGTTGTTGTAGCTCATTTCCTTGCCGTTGAACTGCGTCGCATTGGCCAGTCCCTTGGCACCGATGCGGGTCACGGTCGCGGACTGGTGCGAGTTCTCGCCGTAGCGCAGCGGGGTGGTCTCCTCGCCCTCGCTGAGCTGATCGACGAACCACGCAGACACCGCGGCGTCGTAATCAGCGGTATGCAGGAAGGCATCGCGGGCTAGGCCGCGGCGCTGTTCCAGCGTGAAGCCACCGTTGACCACGGCGTCTGCGACCTCGCCATAGCGCGCAGGGTCTACAACCACAGCAACGGAGGGGTGGTTCTTGGCGGCCGCGCGCACCATGGACGGGCCGCCGATATCGATCTGCTCGACACAGCCATCAAAGTCGGCTCCGGAGGCCACCGTCTCACGGAAGGGATACAGGTTCACCACGACGAGTTGGAAGGGCTCTACCTCCAGCTCCTCAAGCTGCTTGAGGTGATCGTCCTTGCGGGTATCCGCCAGGATTCCCGCATGCACGCGGGGGTGCAGCGTCTTCACACGGCCCTCAAGGCACTCTGGAAAGCCGGTGAGCTTCTCGACGGGCGTGACGTCAATGCCCAAGTCTGCGATCTTTTTCGCGGTGGAACCGGTGGAAACAATCTCCACGCCAGCGTTATCGAGGGACCGGGCGAGGTCTTCTAGACCGGTCTTGTCATAAACGCTAATCAGCGCGCGCTTGATGTTCTTACGATCTTCGCTCATGGTACGGGGACTTAAGCCTTCCTTGCGGTAATGAATTAATTAGAGCTGAATGCTGAGTGCTTCGCCCTCCACGCGCGCCGCGCGGAGAACGCTAACGATAAGTTCTCTTTCGACCACTTTGATGCGCTCGTGCAAGCTGGCCTCATCATCCTCTGCCAGAATCCGGACGGGTTCCTGGGCAATGATGGAGCCGGTATCGACGCCGGCATCAACGAAATGGACGGTCGAGCCTGTGACCTTGGCACCATAAGCCAGCGCATCGCGTACGCCATGCGCGCCTTTGAAGGCAGGCAAAAGCGCTGGATGGGTATTAATGGTGCGACCTTCAAAGCGATCCAGGAAATCTTTGCCCAAGATCTTCATAAAGCCTGCAGAAACAACAACGTCTGGCTGCGCAGCATCCACTGCGGCAACCAGACGTTGGTTCCATTCGGCACGGTCAGCGCCCATCTCTACGACTTCGGTGGCAATTCCCGCCGCCCTCGCGCGCTCAATGCCCCGGCAAGGCACGTCCGCGATGACTTTCACGACGCTGTAATGCTCATCCTGGCCATCGACGATGGCCTGCAATAGCGAGCCAGTTCCGGAAACCAGAACAACAACGTTGAGGTGGGCAATAGCAGCGGGCTGATGCGGTGTAGTCACGCGCTACAGCCTAGCCGCTACCGCCGTGAACCGCGGAATTTTTACTCTTTTGTGGGGCCTTCAGCTTCTTGGTGTTCCTCTGCGTCTGTGTCGAGCTTCCCCGTGGCTTCAGCGGTCTCATCGGTTTCAGCCTCGGTTTCGGCACTTTCTACGTCCACGACTTCTGCGTCAACTACGTCGGTTTCAGTCTGGCTTTCGACCTGTTCCTCAGCTGGCGCCTCAGCTTGCTCCTTAGTCTGGCCCTCTTGCTCGTCCTCTATTTCGTCCTCAGCGTCGGCCTCGGCTTCGCTTTCTTCGTCGGGGTTGGATTCCTCCGCGTCAGTCTCTGCTTCTTCCGCTTCGGCAGCGGTGGCGTCGCCAAGCACTGCAGAATCCTGCTCCGGCTGAGCAGTGTCGGTGGAGTCTGTCGTCGTCTCCTCGGCAGCCGCGGGGGCTTCTGCCTCAGCAGCCGGGGCGGTAGCGCGGCGAGCACGCGATGCGGACACCGCCTGAGACGTCGCAAAGGCACACCCCACGACGAGGCACCACAGGGAGCTCAGCCCCACCGCTGTCCACAGCTCCGGCCCGGTGTAGCCGTACACGCCTAGCGCGCCGGACACGGCGTAGTACGCCACGAGAGAGGACACGGCAACAGTGATGGTTGCAACAAGCGCTACGTGGAAAGACACCAGCGCTCGGCGACGATAAAACGCCGCCACCGCAGCGAGTACTGGAACAACCAAGAGAACCGCGAACCACGAGCTGATGGAAGGAGGAACGGCTGCGGCCAACGGCAGCGGCGGAAGTGGAACTACGTGGCCGCTGAACAGACTCACGCTAGTACCTTCACCAATGTGCAGTTCCGAGCCGCTCAGCACCGCCCCCGCAGCAACTGCGGCATTCGGGAGGTACAGAATACTTAGCAGGAAAAGCCCCACGGTCCCCATCGCTGTGAGAACCGGATAGCTAGCGAGCATCTCAGCCTGGCGCGACCAGCCACACCCCCACATAATCACAACGAGAACCAGCCCTGCGGCGCCAAGGTAGCCAAGGTAGCTCAGGCCGATTTGGGCGGCGTCGACGAATACGCGGGGAACTCCGCTGCGCTTAGCCAAGGCCTTCCACAAGCGCGGGCCCATGCCTCCAATGAGAGCAGCGGCATGCAGAAGGAGCATGCGGGGCACAACGCGATACAACTCCGGCGGAGAGACGTCGTAAACCTTTCCGGCATCCCAGAGCATCAACCACGCAATAATGGTCAGAACCACCGGCACTGCCAGCACGCAGCAGCTCAGGACAAGCAAGTCATTAATACTCACCTTGTCCTTGACCGCCGCTCGAACGCGGCGGCCTACCAGCCAGGCCAAGAAGGCGGCAGGAAGAACAGGTAGGACACCGATATCAATCCCGCCAGCGCGGATTGGAGCCAGGTTAAACACCATCCACGCCTCCCCCACGATGGTGTTCAGCCACGCGAAGGGGGAGCTAGTGAGGAGGAGCGCGGCGATAGCGACCACGAGTATGCCCAGAACCACGACGAGGTGCGGGATGCCGACGACGATAAGCATGCGGCGAATTCGCCCGCGCAACGTCGTCGGGGCCTGCGCGCGACGAGCGCGAGCCTTATCCGATTCAATTCCCTTGATGCGCTCAGCAGGAGCCCGGCGGTCTCGCCGGTAGCCTCGCTCAGAGCGCTCAGCGCCATCGCCGCGTCCACGCACATGCGCGCGGGGGCGAGCTGACGTCCTGGACTGGGGGCTCGTGTTCTTATTCATCGGCGTCCACTTTGCCACGAGCACCTCCCCCACCGGGGGTGGCGCGTCGATATCCGATCCGATTGATCCGATACACCCCCGAATCAACAACTCTGCGGGACTCCTTTACTTGCGTCCTCTGCGCTGACTGCCCGGTTCCCTGACCATAGCTTCACTTCATTCACAGGAAACAGCTGTCGTATCATGACATAGAAATCTTTCGGCATATTCAGAAGAAAAACTGCAATCCGGGTTGCTCTGCATCCGTCGAGACGCTACTGTTACATCTCGTTGGTAACAGGAAGGTCACAATCGGATAACCAACCAGATTTAGACGTAACGATTATTTTGGTTGGACGATAGTGAATTAAGACGGAAGAAGAGTTCATGCGAAGCAAGACTCAGCGAAGCGCAGGTCGCCACCGCAAAATCACCACCTCGCAGACCGCAAAGGGACGCCTGGCGGTTATGACCATCGCGGCTGGTGCCGTATCTACCGCAGGCGTTGGCGGTGCCGCAGCTGGCACCATTCAATCCGCCGGCACCGGCGAGACCAAGGCGCAGTCCATCGATTACACCTTGCAGGCAGACACCGATCCGCTCAAGGACGCACAGGCCGCCGTCGAGGACGCAGCACCGCAGATCCTCTCCATCGCGGAAACCAAGCCGGTCGCTGACCTGTCCACGCAGCTGGATAAGGCCATTCAGGCCGCTGATGCCCGCGCCGCCGCCGATGAGGCAAACCGCGCGCCTTCCGTAGCCCGCCCGGCAGAAGGTACCTTCACCTCGGGCTTCGGCCCCCGCTGGGGCTCCTTCCACTCCGGCATCGACATCGCTAATGCCGTGGGCACCCCGATCCTTTCCGTTATGGATGGAACCGTCATCGATTCCGGCCCGGCTTCCGGCTACGGCCAGTGGATCCGCATCAAGCACGATGACGGCTCCATGAGCGTTTACGGCCACATGCAGACCCTTGACGTCGCTGTTGGCGAGCGCGTCCACGCTGGCCAGAAGATCGCCGGCATGGGTTCTCTCGGCTTCTCTACTGGCTCCCACCTGCACTTCGAAATTCACCCCACCGGTGAAGGTGCCGTGGACCCGGTTCCGTGGCTCGCAGAGCGCGGCATCGACGTCGCTTAAAACTCACGCGACCAAACCTTCCAACACCACGTAGGCGGCATAGAGCGAATCTGCTCTATGCCGTCTTTTGCGTATTTCACCCCACTCACCGATGGTCAGGCGCGTAGGGTCGCGCGCCACCTCGCGGGACACCGGGCGGGGGTAAACACCACTCTCCGTTCCGGAACCTCTTGCCAAGCCGATAGTTACCCGGTAACTTACCGGGTATGCACCTAACTAATCCTCCCCTTGTCCTCCGCGCAGGAGGTGACCATGTCCGTCAAACACTCCGTTCTTGCGCTGCTCAGTGATCAACCTTCCACAGCCAGCCACATCAAGACCCGCTTTGCGGAGACCTTCGACAACCTCTGGCCGCTCAACATGGGCCAAGTAGCCCAAACCCTAAGCCGCTTAGAGCGCGATGGGCTCATCGCCACCGACGGCGAGCTCACCGGCCCCACCGGGCGCCGCGCCACCAGCTACGCCATCACCCCTGACGGGCGCGCAGAGCTCTCGCAATGGTGGAAGTCCACCTTGCACAGTGACGCCATCGAACGCGATGAGCTCGTGCTCAAAGTGTCCCTTGCCGCTCGGCGCTCCGACGTCGACGTTATCGCCGTCCTTGACGCCCAGCGTTTCGCCACCGTTCGCCAGCTCCGCGAACTCAACCGCCGAGCCTCGGAATTGCCTGCGGAGCGCAGCGCCCAGCGCTTGGCCGTGGAGCGCCAAATCTTCGACTTGGAATCTCTCTCACGTTGGCTCGACCGCGTGGAATCTCTGACCAACCCGACCACCCCCACCGCCGCCGAGGAGGAACCGCGATGACCCCCGACTCCGTGCCCACCACCCAGCACATTCCTTTCCCGCTCGAACTCGAAAACATCACCTGTATCTTCGGCAGCGGCGCTCGCCAGGTCACCGCGCTGGATTCCGTCAACCTGCAGCTACAACCGGGCGAGTTGGTAGCCGTCATGGGCCCCTCCGGCTCCGGCAAATCCACCCTGCTCAACGTCGCAGGACTGTTGCAACCGCCGACATCGGGACGCGTGCTTCTCGACGGCGCCGATGCCTCCCAGCTCTCCAAAGCCAAGGCCGCAATTGCCCGACGCCGCCACTTGGGCCTCGTGTTTCAGCACTTCAACCTGGTTTCTTCCCTGACCGTTGGTGAAAACGTTTCCCTTCCCCTTGAACTCGATGGCCTATCGCCTGCGCAGTGCCGTGAGGCAGCAGAGGAAGCGCTGAGCGAGGTCGGCCTCGACGGCACCATTGACCGCTTCCCCGAGGAAATCTCCGGTGGTCAGGCCCAGCGCGTGGCGATTGCCCGCGCGCTCATTGGACCGCGCAAAGTTCTGCTCGCGGATGAGCCCACCGGTGCCTTGGATACCTCGACGGGCGAGGAGATCATGAAGGTTCTACGCGCGCGTATCGACGCCGGTGCTTCCGGCATTCTGGTCACCCACGAGCCGCGTTTCGCGGGCTGGGCCGACCGCGTCGTTATGGTTCGCGACGGGCGCCTCACCGGCGAGGAGGTGCGCTAATATGTCCGGCATTAATGCCGCTACCCGCCCGACGAGGCGTGATCTCAAGCTTCATCCATGGCGCACTCTGGCCGCCGTGATGCTCATTGCCTTGCCGGTGGCCCTAGTCATCGGAATTGCGCTCTTTGATAATTCCTCCGGACGGCTCTCCGCAGCCTTGAGCTCGCCCGATCGGTCCCTTCAGGTGAGCAACGAGCGTCAGGACATTGCCAACGAAGACGTTCCCCGCCTGGCCGCCCAGGTGCTGCCAAAAGGCCTCAGCGTCAGCCCGGTCACCACTTTTTCTAGCACGTCACTTATCCATAATGGGAAGTCAACCAACTCCTGGGTAGATCAGTTCGACACAGAGAATCCGCCGGAACCGGCACAGGAGGCCGTCGATAAATTCAACCTTGGCCCCAACCAGGCAGTTCTGTCGCGTTCGACCGCACGCAAGATCGACGCCTCCGTCGGAGACGTCATCACCGTGCGCACCAACGCCCTCAGCGGCGATCGCCAAGCCACAGTCGCGGCCATTGCTCCCGAAAACTATGACTTTGTCACCTCCCCCACCCTCAATGACGCTCTCAGCGACCCGTCCTTTCAGATACGCACCTCCTGGGTCATCGTGGGTGACACGCCGCTGACCAAAGAGGACGCCGACCGCGCCCATGAAGCTGGGCTGGAAATCTGGGCACCGGAGCTGCGAGATACGGACCGACCCGATTCTGAGTCGGATTCCTTTGGTGGAATCCTGAGCAGCATTCTTTTCGTGCTTTTCTTCTTCGGCCTCTACGCCATCGCCGGATTGCTCATCCTTTTCCTTCTCGCGCCCGTCTTCACGCTGGCTACCGGACGCAATACGCGCCTGTACGCGCTGATGTCGAGCCAGGGTGCATTACCACGCCACATCATGTTCGCAGTGATGGCCTATGGCCTGCTGATGGGACTAATCGGCGCCACCATCGGTGGGATCGTTGGCCTCACGGTCTCGTGGGTGTGGTGGACAGCCCGCTATCCGGGCTTTGCTGCACGCCTGCCCTTCCTAGCGGTTGCTCTCGCGTGGCTCGTGGCGGTGGCAGGCTGTGTCATTGTCTCCATCGTTCCCGCATGGTTGGCACAACGTGGTGCCCTCTCCGCTGCAATCCAGGGAGCCTCTCCCGACCGCCTGCTGCGCTTTAGGAAGTGGATGGCCATCGGCCCTGCATTCCTTCTTCTGCTCGTACTATTCAGCTTCACTCCCTGGGGAGAGTACATCCCCACGGTGCTGGCTCTCTTCGGAGTCATCGCGGTTGCCGCGTCTGCCCCGGCCTTGGTCTTCCTGTGCTCCCTGTTGTCTCGCCGAGGCCCACTCGCATTGCGCCTTGCCGGGCGCGGCCTTACCCGGCGCAGCATGCATGCCTTGCCGACGTCCATCGCTCTCGTATCGGTCTCCTTCACAGCCTCCCTGTTTGGTGTAGGCGTCATGACCGATAGCGCAAAGAGCGTAGCCGAAGAAGCGCTTGTTATGCCGGAGACCACAGCGCTGATTGAGGAGACGACGTTTGACCAACCTACGCAGGCTTCTACGCCGGAAGAACGCGCAGCGGTAAAGGCCATCCAGCAGGCTACCGGTGCTCGCACACACTCCTTCTATGCTTTCCCCTCGTGGACCACGTCTTTTAGCCTTCCTGACGATGGTGAATTCTATGAGCTCAGCACCGAATTTGACTACCAGTGCTCACAGGTCGATCTCAGCAAACCGGTTGAGAGGGCAGTCTTCGTGGACAACCAAGGGCGGCGCACCGATGAGTCCGAGGAGGCCCGCCAAGAGTGCGCGCACGAGTTGATGACGACCTTCCCTTATAGCCCGTTGATCTATCAAAGCAGGATGATCCAAGCTGATTCCTCGCAGCTCGAGCTGTGGCAGTTCGACTCGGAAGAGGATCGACGTGCGGCGGCACAAACATTGGAGGCCGGCGGCATCGTGCTCCCCCACAGCAGCCACGTCGGGGACAAGACACACGGCACGGTAACCGTAAAGACGTATAACCGCGTCGACAGTCAAGAGCCAAGCGGAGCCCACAACGCCGATCTGCCAGTTGTTGAGGCCTTGCCTACCGTGGATCGTGACGTGGTCCTGATTAGCCAGCAGGCCGCTCAAAAGCTGAACATGAAGCCCTTCTACGTAGGCCAGGCCCTGGCGTTGGATGAGGCGCCGAGCGAAGCAGAGCGAGAGGAGCTGCGAGACCTAACAGCGAGCGCTTCGCAGTCGCGATACTCACTGGAGTTCGGTGTCTCCTCCCCCGAGAGCTTCCGCTACTACCTCGGCCTAGGAATGGGAATCATCTGCCTCATCGTGCTCGCGCTCATCATCGCCAATGCGGCTAACACCATGCGCCATGAAAGCACCGTGCTGCAGTCGATTGGCGCGCACCCCTCGCTGATGTCCAAGGTAGCCGCGTGGCAAACCTGGATAGTGGCCACCGCAAGCATGCTCTTCGGAGTGATCGCGGGACACCTTGGCACGTTCCTCTTCACTGATAGGTCCGCCTTCACCTTCTCTGAACCCCCACATGGCCTGCGCCCGCAGGACTACTTCACCCCGGATTGGTGGCAGTTCCTCGCCGTGCTTGTTGTGCCGCTCATAGCCGCCGCTATAGCGGCCGCGGTCAATCGCAGCGATAAGACAGCCCCGCTCACCGCACGGGATCGCAGCGAGTCGCGTTCGTTGACCTAGCCTTCGTGGCCCACCGTTCCCCGACCGAGCCTTCGGCCGGGGAACAACTCTTTTCACACCCCCAACCCCTACCCCCATTCTTTAAACCTTCACTTTACCCCTGTAACAATTTTCACTTCTTTCACACACGTAACACGCTGGGCTGTTCGATAGTTTTTCGAACAATTCCTGTATTTACCTGCATTTTTGCGCATTGCGCAGGGTGATAGCACGGGATAGTTTGTATCTCGTTGCCACGGAAGCTCAGCACACGGCCGAAACCGCACCGGCGTGTCGCAGACTTCGAGGCACAACGCGGCTGATATGGCCGCATCCTATCGCTCACAGGCTTTCCGCCGGCTACGACGGCGGAAGCGAGCCACCGCAGGACTTAAGGACGTGAAGTAATGAAGCGCACGCTCAGCGCACTCGCCGCCATGGCGGTCACCACCGCCACCGTGACGGCCCCAGCGTTCGCTGCCGAACCGGCAGCAAGCGTGGATGTCTCCGACGGGTCCAGCCAGGGCCCGACTGCCGACGACGTCGAAGTCAAGGAAGACTCCAAGGCCGACCTCTTCAAAGCATTCTCCGGGCTGCTCGTTTCGACGGCCGGGGCCCTCAACGGGGCATCCACTCCAGAGATCAACTCCACGCAGGACGGCCTCGATATCGTCCTCGACCCCTCCAGCATTCCCGGACTCGCTGAAGCCTTCGCGCCGCAAGGCGATCACTCCGGCCTCACCCCTACCCGCAGCCAGGACGCAAACGGTAACACCGTGGTCTTTCCGACCTCCGGAACCTTCACCTCCGGCTTCGGACCGCGTTGGGGTTCCTTCCACAATGGCATCGACGTGGCGAACCCAATCGGTACGCCCATCTACGCCGTCATGGATGGAGAGGTCATCTCCTCCGGCGCAGCCCAGGGCTTCGGCAACTGGATCCGCATCCAGCACGACGACGGCACCATCACCGTCTACGGCCACATGCCCAGCGACCAGCTGCTGGTCGACGTCGGCGACCGCGTCGAGGCCGGCGACCAAATCTCCGTCATCGGCAACGAGGGCCACTCCACCGGCCCGCACCTGCACTTCGAGGTTCACCCGGGCGGCGGCGCAGCCGTTGACCCGGTGGAGTGGTTCAGCGAGCGCGGCATCCACATCTAAAGCCTTAGAGCTTTTCCATCGGCACACCACCGATGAGCATGAGGCGGACCTTGCCTGCTGAGCCGAAGTCCACGGTGACTGTCGCCCGCGCGCCGGTACCGGAGGCTTCGATGACCGTGCCTAGCCCGTATTTTGCGTGGTTGACACGGTCCCCCACAACTAAATTGAGATGGTTATTCTTCGGCATTGATGTCGCCGAAGCTGGCTTGCGCGAGCGCTGCGAAGGGGAAGACGCAGCGCTCCGCGAGCCATAGCCGCCGCCACGGGAACGGAAGAACCCGCTATCTGAGCCGAAGGTTCGCCCGTATTGGTAGGAATCATCTCCGCCCCACGCACTGGACAGCGAGCTGTCCGGTTCTTCACGGCGCCAGTCGATGAGGTCCTCAGGGACCTCGGCGAGGAAGCGGCTGGCCGGGTTCGTCACCGGGTTGCCCCAAGACGAGCGGAGAATCGCACGCGTGAGGTAGAGCTGTTCCCTAGCACGCGTAATGCCCACGTAGGCAAGGCGGCGCTCCTCACTGAGCTCCTTCGGGTCTCCCAGGGAGCGCATGTGCGGGAATTGGCCATCCTCCCAACCGGTGAGGAAAACGACGGGAAACTCAAGGCCCTTCGCGGTGTGCAGGGTCATCAACGTTACTACCCCGGACTCATGATCTGGAATCTGGTCCGCATCAGCCACGAGCGAAACCTTTTCGAGGAACGCTTGAAGCGAGCCCGGCGCGGCTTCGCCTTCCGAAAGCTCCGGGGCTGCCTCTGCGTCCGCGCCCATAAAGGCCATTTCATTGGCGGCTTCAGAGCTGAACTCGCGGGCCACCGATACCAACTCGTTGAGGTTGTCTAGGCGTGCCCCATCCTGCGGGTCATTGGAGTTTTCCAGCTCCGCGCGGTAGCCGGTGGCGTCCAAAAGCGCGTTGAGCAGCTCCCCCAAATCCGGCTGGCCCGTCACCTCATTGACCATGCCCGGAATCTGTGCGCGCACGCCGTCCATCATCTCGTTGAATTTGGTGACGGCATTGACCGCCCGCGTGCCAAGGCCTGCGACCTTTCCTTCGGCCGCATCACGGAGAGCCGCCCCAAAACTAACGCCAAGGTTCTCCGCATGTAGAGCGATTTGCGCCTGCGCCTTGTCACCGATGGCGCGTTTTGGCACGTTGATGATGCGGCGCAAGCTCACCGTGTCATCCGGATTATCCATAATGCGCAGGTAAGCCACCATGTCCCGGATCTCGCGGCGCTCGTAGAAGCGCGTGCCGCCAACCACCTTGTACGGGATACCCGAGCGCACGAAGATATCTTCCAACGCGCGGGAGGCGTTATTGGTGCGGTACATCACCGCAATATCGGAATACGCCGTGCCTTTATCCGCCAGGGAATCAATTTCCGAGGCGATATACCGCGCCTCGTCGTGCTCGTTATCCGCCACATACCCGACGATCTTGTCGCCTTCGCCGTGGGCGGTCCACAGATTCTTCTCGCGGCGGCCCTCATTCTTCGCAATCACCGCATTCGCCGCGTTCAGGATGGTCTGGGTCGAACGGTAGTTTTGTTCAAGCAGAATCGTGTGCGCTTGCGGGTAGTCCCGCTCGAACTCCTGGATATTCCTGATGGTGGCTCCGCGGAAGGCATAGATCGACTGATCAGAATCACCCACCACACAAAGTTCCGGGGCATCCGGCGGCAGCTCGCCCCTGCCCACCAAGGCCGAAACGAGCGCGTACTGCGCGTGGTTGGTGTCCTGGTATTCGTCGATAAGCACATGCTTAAAGCGGCGGCGATAAAACTCCACCACCTGTGGGTGCTGGTTAAAGATGCGCACCACTTCCCCGATGAGGTCGTCGAAATCCACCGCGTTCGCGGCGCGCAGGCGGCGCTGATACTCCTCGTACACGCTCGCCACAGTGAGCTCAAAAGGATTCTTCGTCCGCTCTGCCTCCGCCCGGGCCCGCTCCGGGGAAATGAGCTCATTCTTGCGGTTCGAGATCTGGTTAGCCAAAACACGCGCAGAGTACTTCTTCAGGTCCAGCTGCATGTCTTTGGCAATCATGGTGAGCAGCCGGCGCGCATCATCGCCGTCATAAATGGTGAAGTTCGTGTTCAACCCCGGCACCAGCTGAGCATTGTTGCGCAGGATGCGCACGCAGATGGAGTGGAAGGTTGACACCCACATCCGCTCCGCCACGGGGCCGACAAGCTGGCCGACGCGCTCCTTCATCTCCGCGGCTGCCTTGTTGGTAAAGGTAATGGCGAGGATCTGCCACGGCGCTACCCCACGCTCGCGCATGAGATAGGCAATGCGACGGGTCAACACCGCGGTCTTTCCCGAGCCCGCGCCGGCCACAATGAGCAACGGCGAGCCCGAATGTGTCACGGCCTCCTCCTGTTGCGGGTTTAAACCTTCCAGCAGAAGATCATTTCCCTGGCTGGAAGGGGCATCCGCGTTGTGCCCGGACGCGGGAAACAGGCCACCGGCGGAGGTGTCGGCGGAAGGATCAGACGAAGAACGAGGCCTAAACGGAGAAGTGTTGTTCATAATGCTCTCCAACCTACTAGCACCACCGGACATTGCCGTCCACGCCGCTTCTTATCGACGAATACCGACGTCACGGCACGCGATTCCCGTTTGTCTTAACGTGGTGGCACAATCTTCACTCATGAGCGCTTCACATCCTGACACCGCAGATTCGGGCTTAACCCCCGAGCACCAAGACCCCAACGTCGTGGACAACGGCCTCGACATCCGCATGCCCTCGGGCACGGATGACCCGCTCAGCGATGCTGAAATCCAACGCTACCGCGAGGAGATCAACCGCCTCGACCGCGTGATCCTCGACGCTATTAAGCGCCGCACCGATATTTCCCGCACGATTGGTAAGACGCGCATGAGCTCGGGCGGTACCCGTTTGGTACACACCCGCGAAATTGCCATCCTCAATGAGTTCCGCGACGAGCTTGGCGAGGAGGGCCCCGCGATTGCCTCTGCCCTGCTGCGGTTGGGGCGCGGCAAGCTCGGCTAATCTAGCACCAACTCGGACTAATCCCCAACGCACGCGCACCTGAAGTAGCGGTGTTTTAGGCTCTCAGCATGCATGTGTACTCTCGCTCCGCTGTAGTTCTCACCGCAGTTGCCACTGCCTTAGTGTTGACCGCCTGCGGCAGCTTTTCTTCACCTGAGACCTCAAATTCCGCTACTCCACTCGACCATCCCTCCGTCAGCGACTCCGAACGCAGACAAGGTTCCGGAGCATCCGGAACAATGCAAGGCTCCGAAGAGGTCCTCGACGGCGATGCGCTCTGGGTTAACTCCACTGAAATCCCCCATGCAGAGCTGCTTGAGCCCCGCAATAACTTGTACAACGCACTAAAAGCCGACTACTACATGGACGTGGGAGTATTGACGCCGGGTGCGGCTATCTATAACCGCACGAATGATGGCCGGTGCTCTACCGGTCATTTCGCCGGCGATGGGCAGCGCCTCTTTATCCTTACCGCCGGACACTGCGGGGACAAGGGCGACAGCTTCTACTATGAAGATCGCTCCGGCAGCGAGGTAGAGATAGGCCAGATGGTAATGAAGGCCAGCAACACCAACACAGATAGCATCAACTCGGCCGACATTGCGCTGATCGAAGTGTCCAACCCCGACGCCGAAGTATCTACCTCACCGGCGCTCAATGCGCCTTTAGCCGGATGGATGAGCCTGGAAGAAATCACGCGAAAGAAGCCCACGTTGTGCTTTGCCGGTTCCACAGCAGGCATTGCCTGCGACCCTTTCATCGACCGATTCGGTGCTCAAGGGCTTTTCACCTTCGGCAGCTACAGCGATACCGGTGATAGCGGTGGTCCTGTCTACGCCTCCATCGACGGCAAACTATATGCAGCAGGAGTCGTGTCCTTTGGCGACTATTACGATTACTCCGGCTCCGAGACGGGCGCCATGGAGATCGCAAACACAATGAAGCAATTCGGCCTCAAGCTTTACGCCTAGCTCAACCCAGCGCAGCCTTCTGTCTCGGCACCGAAGAGATTTCTGGACTACGGTGGACACAGTAAGTTTCATGTCTGCTACCTGCCAGAAAGGCTTTTGCAATGGACATCACCGCTCAGCCGCAGTGGGCCGCGCTCACCTCGCTTTTTGAGAGCAAGAAGGACCTCAACCTGCGTGAGCTTTTTGCCAACTCCGCTTCCCGCGCCGCAGACTTTTCTTTCGATGCTGCGGGCCTGCACGTGGACCTGTCGAAGAACCTCATCGATGAGGAAGTCGTCACCGCTTTGGTGGATCTTGCCCGCGCCGCGGACGTCGAGGGCCGCCGCGACGCCATGTTCACCGGCGAGCACCTCAACAACACCGAGGACCGTGCTGTGCTGCACACCGCGCTGCGCCTGCCTGTGGAGAAGGACTTGAGCGTCGACGGCCAAGACGTCGCCGCCGACGTCCACGAGGTTCTGGGCCGCATGCGTGACTTCGCCACTGCGCTGCGCTCCGGTGCGTGGCTGGGGCATACGGGCCACACCATCAAGAAGGTCGTCAACATCGGCATCGGCGGTTCCGACTTGGGCCCCGCGATGGCTGCCAAGGCGCTGCGTTCCTACGAGGTAGCGGGTATCAGCGCGGAGTTCGTTTCTAACGTCGACCCGGCGGACCTCGCCGCGACTCTCGACGGCCTCGACGCCGGCTCCACCCTCTTCATCGTGGCCTCCAAGACCTTCACCACCCAGGAAACCCTGGCCAACGCTCACGCCGCACGCCGCTGGCTGATTGAGCAGTTTGATGGTGATGAGTCGGCCGTCGCCAAGCACTTCGTTGCCGTTTCCACCAACGCGGAGAAGGTCGCGGAGTTCGGCATCGACCCCCAGAACATGTTTGGCTTCTGGAACTGGGTGGGCGGCCGCTACTCCGTTGATTCCGCTATCGGTCTGTCGCTCATGTGCACCATCGGCCCGCTGGACTTCATGCGTTTCCTCGAGGGCTTCCACGCCATGGACGAGCACTTCCGCACTGCGCCTCTGGAGCAGAACGTGCCGGTGCTCATGGGCCTGCTCGGCGTTTGGTACTCCAACTTCTTTGGCGCGCAGACCCACGCGGTGCTGCCTTACTCCGAGGACCTCGGACGCTTCCCGGCCTACCTGCAGCAGCTGACTATGGAGTCCAACGGCAAGTCCGTGCGCCGCGACGGCACCGCTGTCACCACCGGCACCGGTGAGATTTACTGGGGCGAGCCGGGCACCAATGGCCAGCACGCCTTCTTCCAGCTCATGCACCAGGGCACCCGCCTCATCCCGGCGGACTTCATCGGCTTTGCCCGCCCGAAGGAGGACTTCCCTACCGCGGACGGCACCGGTTCGATGCATGACCTGCTCATGGGTAACTTCTTCGCACAGACCAAGGTGCTGGCTTTTGGTAAGACGGCGGAAGAGATTGCCGCCGAGGGCGTGGACCCGGCTGTGGTCCCGCACAAGGTAATGCCGGGCAACCGCCCGTCCACCACGATCCTGGCGGAGGAGCTCACCCCGCAGGCCCTCGGCGCGCTCATCGCACTCTACGAACACATCGTCTTCACCCAGGGCATCATTTGGGACATCAACTCCTTCGACCAGTGGGGCGTGGAGCTGGGCAAGCAGCAGGCCAATGACCTGGCACCGGCAGTCTCCGGCAAGGAGGAGGCCGCATCCGGCGACGGCTCGACCGATGCTCTGATCGGTTGGTATCGCAACCACCGCTAAGCACTGCTTGGCGACGTCCCCCGGCCGAACGGTCGGGGGCTCACCCGTTTTTAGCGGGCAATCGACGTGCGAGATCGCCAAGGCCGCGGATGCCCTGTGGGCATCCGCGTGGTGGTGCGTGTCCTTTGTATTTCGTGGCGGTTTACCCGCCGGGCGGTCCGAGTCCGCGTTGCGCGGCTTGATATGCCACTTGAGCGGTGATTGGTTCTCCCCAGGGCGGGATGTAGTCCACACCGCCGCGAATCCTAAACACGTAGCCAGCACCTGTTGGTTTCTCTGGGTCGTCATCATTAACGCCGTTGTGATAGGCACACAACATTGTCAGATTCGGTGGATCGGTGGTACCTCCTGCTTTCCACGGCACTAGGTGATGCACCTGGGCATAATCAGCAGGTTTATTACATCCCTTCCTGGCACAGGTGGGATGCTCGGCGCTGGCCATCATGCGCTGCTCAAACCCGGCTAAACGCTTCATCCGGTGCAGCCACACCGGCCCGATCGTGGGGTGGATGAGGGTTACGTAGCCGATCTCGGCGAACTTGTAGTTCAGAAACTCCGCGCCGGTCATCCGGCCGCCATTAGTTAGCTCAAGCACGATGTCATCACCATCGCCGCTAACAATTTTGTCGAGCTTGTCCAAGGTGACGACCACGCTGGTGAGAACAGCAGGTTTGGTTCCGCCGTGGGATTTATTGAAGAAGACGTGGTTGGCTGCTTCCAGCAGATTGCTCTGGTTGATGGATTCCAGCACGCCGCGCATCTCGGTGACAGTCAGAGGGTCATCAGTAATGGTCAGCGAGTGCGGCCCATCAGCACGGTAGGTCATGCGCACCCCAGGCGTGGGAATACGTTTGGGCTTGAGCTCCTTTAAGCGCTTTGCCGCCACGGCGGGAATGCTGTGGGCGGGCGTGCCGGCGAGCTTTACACGCAGGTTCCACACATGAAGCTGATTCTGCAGCTTCTTCGTGTAGGCCTCGATGAGGCTCAGCGTGGCCAGGTCATGGCCTTGTTCTAAAGCTCGGCTGCGGGCCGTGCGTTGCTTACCCGTGAACTTGGTGGCGCCGAAGTAGATGTAGTTTAAGCGCGCCAGTTCGACGGCGTCAGCTGATGAAGCGCCGAGTGCGCGTAATCGCTTCTCGCCTCCTACCGCTTGCTTCACCAGTGTGATCCCCGAGTTGCGGTAGGAGAAGTAGGTTTCTAAATCCCCCATGACTCAGAACCCTAAGGCACCCCAGGCAACCCCGCAACCGGAGAGATACTCGTTAGAGCTTGATCATCGATTCCCAGCCAAAGGGGATGTGGTCAGAGTCTACGATCTTGCGGCCGAACGGGAAGCAGGTCACCGGGATCATCTTCAGGTTGGCCAGAGCCACCGGGATGCCCACGATGGTCACGGCCTGCGCCGCTGCAGTGGTGACGTGGCCGATGGCCAGCCACAGGCCAGCGACAAGGAACCAGACAACGTTAGAGAACCGAGACATGCCACCGGTACCTTTGACCGGTTGAATGACGGAGCGCCCAAAGGGCCACAGCGCGAAATTCGCCATACGCATCGAGGCCACACCGGCAGGAATCGTCACGACGGGGATGCAGGCCAGGATGCCTAGGAGAAAGTAGCCCAGTGCGAGGACAAGGCCACCAGTTGCCAACCAGATGATGTTCAAAATGATCTTCATGCATCCCAGCCTAGCGACGTGGCTGGCAGTGTGGGCACCACCAGATGACGCGCTCTAACTCCCCTTCATCGCCGCCGGCATCCACACCACCCAGCGTGGACTTCTCAATGAGCATTCCGCAGCGCCGGCAGCGTTGACGGTTGCGCCCGAAGACGTAAGTTGTCTCCCCTGCCCTTTTCACGCCGGTGGTCACACGTACCGGCGAGTCTCGGTTGGCCCAGATGAGGCGGCGGGAGATGGTGAGGATCTGGGGGACGTCGACAAGCGCTACCGGTGTTGCTGGATGAACGCCGGCTAGGAAGCAGATCTCGGCGCGGTACTCGTTGCCCAAACCCGCCACGTTGCGCTGGTCCAAAAGTGCGGCGCCGATGCTGCGTTGGGGGCGCGACTCGATGCGGCGAACGGCCTCCTCGAATCCGCCTTCTTCCCATTCTGGCGCGAGGATGTCGGGGCCTAGGTGCGCCATGCGCTGCTCAAACTCGCGGGCTGGAAAGACCTCGACCAGCCCTAGCCAATGCCCCACCAACTCAATATCGCGCGGGGTGTTCTCCATCTGCAGCACCACGCGCGCGCTGTGCCCGGGCTTGCGCCAGCGGTCCCCGGCATAGTGGATGGCCCATGTGCCCTCCATCTTGAGGTGGGTATGCAGGATGAGCTCGCCGCCGAAATCCATGAAGAGGTGCTTGCCATAGGGCCAGACCTCCTCACACACCAGCCCGTCGAAGCGCACGGTGGCATAGCGCGGCACGCGCAGGGAGGAATGGGTCACGCGCCGGCCTTCCATGAACTGCAGCCGGTTCGACAGCTGCAGTACGGAATCACCCTCGGGCACAGCAGAACCTCCTCACCAAACGGGTGCCTACTCTACCGGCGCATCCTTTCCCGCACCGAATGCCAACACGCCCGGCTCCCACGGGGTGACCACATGCTGGCGGCCCAGGTCTTCGATCCGCTTCACGCCGAGCAACTGGAGGGTGTTCTTGAACTCTTCCGCCAACAGCTCAATGACGCGGTCCACGCCTTCCTTGCCGCCGGCCATCAGCCCGTAGAGGTAGGCGCGGCCGATAAGGACGAAGTCCGCCCCCAGAGCCAGCGCAATGGCGATGTCGACGCCGGACATCACACCGGAGTCATAGATGATTTCCACATCCGGTCCCACCTCTGCGCGCACGGCCTCAAGGGCCTGGAGGGTGTTGACCACGCGGTCGAGCTGGCGCCCGCCGTGGGAGGACACCACGATACCGTCGGCGCCGAGGTCGATGACCTTGCGTGCGTCTTCTGGGTTGACGATTCCCTTGACGAAGAGCGTGCCCGTCCACTGCTTGCGAATCCACGCCAGATCCTCGAAGTTGAGGCCGGGGTCAAACATGGTGTTGACCAGCTCGCCCAGGGTGCCCGTGGTCGAGGTCAGGGAGGCAAACGTAACCGGGTCCGTGGTGAGGAAGTTGAACCACCACTCGGGACGCCACGCGGCATCGAAGATCGTGCCGGCGGTCAGGCGCGGCGGGATGCGCATGCCGTTGCGGGTATCGCGCAGGCGCTGGCCCGCCACGGGCGTATCGACGGTAACCACGAGGGTGTCGTAGCCGTTGGCGGCAGCACGCTCGATGAGTTCTTGGCAGGCGGAGTGGTCCTTCCACAGGTAAAGCTGGAACCAGCGGCGCCCGCTATTGCCTTGCGACGCCGCGACCTCCTCCACCGAGCGCGTGCCCATCGTGGAGAGCGTGAACGGGATGCCGGCATCGCGGGCTGCTTGGGAACCGGCGTCCTCGCCTTCGGCATGCATGAAGCGGGTAAAGCCGGTCGGCGCGATGCCGAAGGGCAATGCTGCCGGCTCGCCGGCGATCTCGGTGCCAAGGTTGATGTCGTGTGCGCCGTTGAGCACGTTGGGCATGAGGCGAACGTCGCGGAAGAAATCGCGGGATTCGCGGTAGCTGACCTCATCGCGGGCGGCACCATCGACGTAGTCGAAGGCCGCCTTCGGGGTGCGGCGCTTGGCAATCTTGCGCAGATCCCACACATCAGCGGCCTCTGCCAGGCGTGCTGCCCGGCGGTCGAGGTTGGGTGCTTCGAACCGCATGAGTTTCTTGAGCTCGGACACGTTGGGCAGTTGGCGCTTCAGCCGCATGGAAACAAGACTCCTTTTCTATTGGGCTATCAGCTTTTGAGGTTAGACCCATGAAAAGCCCGTGGGCTAAATGAAGGTGAATATCATTCAGCGGCGTCGACGGCGCGGGCGGAAACCACCTGGGCTGCTTGGTGCAGTCGATCGGCCACCAGACTCAGTGGAATCCTCCGGATCATCGAAGGTGAGTTCCTCCATCGCCTCGACAGCACGGCGCCCACCGCGACGTGCGGGACGGTAAGGCTCGGCGGAGCGCGCGGCTTCTCCAGATTGGCCGTGCTGTCCTGCACGGCCGGAAGAGGCGGTGTGGGCAGCCCCAGTAATCCGCACGCCCTTCGGGGTCAGTGCCGCACCCAGTGCACGCAGTTCGCCGCCGAGCTTCGACTCGAAGATAGGCCGCCCGTTCGCCTTCTCAATAACCACCTTGTTCAAGCGCCCGGCGGCAACCAGCTCGTTGAGTCCTGCAAGCACTGCGGCTAGTACCTCGGTGCGCTCGATGCCCTCGGGCAAAGCGTTGAAGAACGTGGTCAGTGTCTTCCCGCCGCGGGTCAGGTGAGCCACCGGCAAGCCATCCATGAGCACCACCAAGGCACCCGCGGCGCGGGTCGGGCGGGCCGCGGATTCGCCGGCGTCGGTAGTGGGCCACGACAGCGCCGCACCATAGGGATTCGCAGGGTCCGTCGCGGCCAGAACATAAGTCTGCGGCTCGCGGGTGCCAGAGGGCCAGCCCGTGACGTCGGGGGAATCATCCACCCCGCGTAGGCGGTCAATGACCGCAGGCGTGGAGAACTGCGCCGCACCTAGTCCTTCAATGACATAGCCGCGCATGGCCTTGCCGGATTCCTCAAAACCGGAGAGCACTTTATAAGCCAGGGCGAAGCCACCCAGGACGTCCTCGGCCACCACGGATCCGCGGGTGAGCACGCCGTACCGGTCCAGCCAGGCCTCGCCGTGCGCGATGGAACGCGACGTCGCATCCGTAGCGGCGGGCACGGTCAGCGACCACCGCCCCACCACGTCGGGCGCGGTCGACGCACTGGAGACATTGTGCGCCTGTGCAAAGGAGGTGCGCCCCATGCGCAGGCGCGAGCGCGAAGGTCTGCGCCGCGCGCGATGCGCTGCACGCCCAGCACCACCAGCCACCAAGTGCGCGCGGATAGGAGCGAAGGAATCGGGGCTGACCAGACCTGCCTCCGCCAATCCCCAGAGGGCCTCGCGGACCTCCTCGGGCGTACCGCTCAGCTGCGGTTGAATATCGGAGATAAGGTAGCTGCCACCGCCTTGCAAGGCCTCCAGCAGCTGGGTTTGCAGCATGGACAAGCCCGCTTCCTCCGCAGAAACCTGCGGGGCGAGCTGTGCGGCATAGTCCGCCGGCAACAGCATGATCCAGGGGTCGTTGGAGCCGGCCTTGCCCGCGCCCACGATGAGGACCTCGCCGCTGGCGGTGAGCTCATCGAGCATCGTCGGTGAATAATCCCCTACGCGCGCAGGCAAGATGAGGCTCTCCCAGGCCGAGGCCGGCATGCGCACGCCGGCCAGCTGCTCGATGACCGCAAAGACGCCGTCCACCCCGCGCAGTACCGGGTGCCGGCCCACCGCCGCCACCTGCTGCCAGTCCGGGAGGAAGCGCCCAAAGGCCGCAGGCGAAACCGGCTGCGTGGCCGCCCGCGCGGCTGCCAGCGAGCGCGAGCGGATGACCTTGAGCACCTCCGCCGCGCAGTACTCCTGCTCCTCCACGCCTTGGCGGTAGTGCCCAGCCAAAATGGAGTCCAGACCGTTGAACGTGGAATACGCCACCGCGGCCGACAGGCCAAAGGCCTCCTGCACATCGCGCGCCACAAACGGCCCGCGCGTGCGCGCCCAGCGGCTGACTAGTTGATCCAGGGCGTCGGTAATCGTGGCTTGCTGGGCGGGGATGCCGGGCGGGACGGGGATGCCCAGGCCGTCGCGAAGCAGCGGTGCATCAAGCGCTTGGGCCACGTGCTCGCGGCCGTTGATGCGCACCCGCATGATCCGCGCACCGAGCGCATCGAGTGCGCTCAATGGCACCGTGGCGTGCGCGCCGAACTCCTCGACCGGGATGGGGCCCAGCACGCGCAGCAGGTCCGCGACCTCCTCGGTGGTGCGCGCCTGGCGTTCCGGGGCGGTGCGCTGCAGCTGGGCGTGGACTTCAGCAATGACTTCAGCGGAGAGAAGCTCGCGCAGCTCCACCGTCCCCAGAAGCTTCGCCAGCAACGCCGGGTCCAACGCCAAGGCCGCCGCGCGCTTTTCCGCCAGGGGCGAATCCCCCTCGTACATGAACGCGCCGGTGTAGTTGAACAGCAGCGAAGATGCGAACGGCGAAGGCTGCTCCGTGGTGACCTCCGCGATGCGAATGCGCCGGTGCGCCAACTCCCGCATGACCTCCGTGAGCGCCGGCAGGTCATAGACATCCTGCACGCACTCGCGCACGGTCTCCAGGATGATGGGGAACGAGGGGTAGTTGCGGGCGACGTCGAGAAGCTGCTCCGCGCGCTGGCGCTGCTGCCACAAAGGCGCGCGCTTGCCCGGGTTACGCCGCGGCAGAAGCAGCGCTCGCGCCGCGCACTCCCGGAAACGAGAAGCAAAGAGCGCGGAGTTTCCCACCTGCTCGGTGACGATGTCCGCTATCTCATCGGCGTCAAAAAGAAAGAGCGCAGCATCCGGGTCCGCCTCCCCCTGCGGCAGGCGCAACACGATACCGTCGTCGCCCGCCACGGCCTGCGCGTCCATACCGGTGCACTCCGCCACGCGCTGACCCACCGCCAGCGCCCACGCCGCATTCACCGGCCTGCCAAACGGGGTGTGCAATAGCACGCGCCAATCCCCCAGCTCATCCGTGAAGCGCTCCAGCAGCAGCGTCTTTTCATCCGGGATGAGCCCGGTGGCCTCGTTCTGCTCGTGCAAGTAGGCGGCGATGTTGCGCCGCGCGTTCTCATCGGCGCCGCGCACCACGGACGGATCCGCGTACGCCTCCCGCCGGAATGCACCCAACGCCTTGCCCAGCTCATAGGGCCGCCCCGCAGAGTCACCGTTCCAGAAAGGCAAACGCCCCGTGTGCCCCGGCGCGGGAGTTACGAGCACCTGGTCGCGCGTAATCTCCTCCACGCGCCAGCTCGTCGCGCCCAGAGTGAAGATATCCCCCACCCGAGTTTCATAGACCATTTCCTCATCAAGCTCACCCACACGGCGCGGCGCGGAACCGGCCTCACCAGTTCCCACCAGGAACACCCCAAACATGCCGCGGTCCGGAATGGTGCCGCCGTTGGTCACCGCCACGCGCTGCGCGCCGGGGCGCGGGGTGAGCACGCCCGTCACGCGGTCATAGACCACCCGGGGTTTCAGCTCCGCAAAATCCGTCGAAGGATACACACCACTGACCAGGTCCAGCACGGAGTCGAAGACCTCGCGCGCCAGGTCCTTATAAGGCCAGGCGCGGCGCACGGTGTCGTACCATGTGTCGGCCTCTAGTCCCTCGCTCGTGCCCGCGCTTGCCGACGCCACCACCGCCGCCACCGTCTGCTGCGCCAAGACATCCAACGGGTTGCGCGGGGAGTGCATCTCTTCGATGAAGCCCTCCTCCATGCGGGCGACGGTGAGTGCTGATTGCACGAGGTCCGCACGGTGCTTGGGATAAAAGGAACCATGCGAGACCGCGCCGACGGAGTGCCCGGCGCGGCCCACGCGCTGCAGGCCCGAGGCCACCGACGGCGGCGATTCCACCTGCACTACTAGTTCCACCGCACCCATGTCGATGCCCAGCTCCAGGGAGCTCGTGGCCACCACGGCCTTGAGCGTGCCTTCCTTGAGCATGGTTTCCGTCAATGCGCGCTCATCTTTGGACACCGAGCCGTGGTGCGCGCGGGCAATGACAGCCGGGGCCTTGCCGGCGACGTCGACCTGCTTCATCAGCTGGGCTGGGTCGCGCCGGGTAGCCGGGCTCAAGGACTCCGGATCGTGCTCCTGGGCATAAAGCTCGTTGAGCCGGCTGGTGAGCCGCTCGGCGGTGCGGCGCGAGTTGACGAAGACGAGCGTGGAGCGCTTCTCCATGACTTCGGCGTAGAGCTCTTCTTCGATGAAGGGCCAGATGGATTTCGCCGTGGGCAGGGCGGAATCTCCAACCCCGCCCTGCGTGTTAGTTTCCCCGCGCTGCGCGTGTAAGCGCAACGCGTCTTGGGGGCCTTCGGTGATGCCAAGGGGGTCGTCGACAGTCGCCTCCCCGATGGGCGAGCCCTGCTCCGGGGTGGGCAGGTCCGACATGTCCTCGACCGGCACGTGGACGTCGAGCTGCCAGCACTTCTTTGCGGGCGGGGCGATGATATCCACGGGGCGGTCGCCGCCTAAGAAGTTCGCGACAGCACTCAGCGGGCGCACCGTGGCGGAAAGCCCGATGCGTTGGAACTCCCCTGCGATGAGCCCGAGGCGCTCCAAAGTCAACGCTAGGTGCACGCCGCGCTTAGTGCCGGCCAGGGCGTGGATTTCATCGATGATGACGGTATCCACGGTCTTCAAAATGCCCGCCGCCTTGGAGGTGAGCATCAGGTAGGCCGATTCCGGCGTGGTGATGAGGATGTCCGGTGGCTTGCGCACCTGGCGGGCGCGCTCTGCCTGCGGGGTATCCCCGGAGCGCACGCCAACGGTAATATCCGGCACCTCCTGGCCCAGCCGTTCAGCGGTGCGGGCAATGCCGTTGAGCGGGGCGCGCAAATTGTTCTCGACGTCCACGCCCAAAGCCTTGAGTGGTGAGATATACAGCACTCTCACGCCATCATGCGCGCCCTCGCGGGAGGGTTCATTGCTCAGCGGCAGGGCGGTCTGGCCTTCGCGCTCCACCAAGGAATTCAAGGCCCACAGGAAAGCCGCGAGCGTCTTACCGGAACCGGTTGGCGCCACAACCAGTGCGTTCGCGCCGCCGGAAATCGCCTCCCACGCCTGCTCTTGGACCGGGGTGGGGGCGGCGAAAACGTCCTGGAACCAACCGGCCACCTGCGGGCGGAACTTCGCCAGAACGTTTTTGGACATGCCCTACTGTATCGCGCGCGCTAATCTGGTCACTATGACCGTTGAGATTTCTGATTCCCGTCTAACCAACTCCCTCGCCGATGGCTGTGGCGAGATCCTCAAAGGCGTGCGCAACGGTGGCCTGCTGCGCGGCTTGGCGCTGGGTGATGCCGGCGATGAAGCCGCTCAGGAATGGATCGCCCGCGTCCTTGAGCAGCACCGTCCCAAGGACGGCGTCCTGTCGGAAGAGGCTGCCGATGATTTGAGCCGTTTGAAGAAGGACCGCGTGTGGATCATCGACCCGCTCGACGGCACCAAGGAGTTCGCTACCGGCCGTCAGGACTGGGCCGTGCACATCGCGCTGGTGGAAAACGGTACCCCGATCCACGCGGCCGTCGGCATGCCGGACATGGGCGTGACTTTTAAGTCCTCCGATGTGCGCGCGGTGACGGGCCCGCTGTCGAAGAAGTTCGTGGTCTCCCGCAACCGCCCGCCAAAGGTTGCGGATTATGTCGCGGAGAAGATGGGCTTTGAAACTGTCGGCGCGGGCTCCGCGGGCGCGAAGGCCATCCACGTGCTCTTGGGTGACTATGACGCCTATATCCACGCCGGTGGCCAGTACGAGTGGGACCAGGCCGCCCCGGTGGGCGTGGCTCTGGCCGCGGGCCTGCACTGCTCGCGTTTGGACGGCTCCCCCATCAAGTTCAATAACGAAGACACCTTCATCCCGGATCTGCTGATCTGCCGCCCGGAGCTAGCAGACGAGATTCTGGAGCACGCCGCCGCCTACGCGGAGGCCAACGGCGGCTACTAAGCCCCCGCGCACATGGTGCGGGCGCAAGGCCGCTATCATGGCGACCATGATTGAGACTCCGTACGAGGACCTCCTGCGCCGTGTCCTCGAAGAAGGCGCACCCAAAGGCGACCGCACTGGTACCGGCACCCTCTCCCTGTTCGGCGCCCAGCTGCGCTATAACTTGGCGGAGTCTTTTCCCCTGCTGACCACCAAGAAGGTCTACTTCCACGGCGTGATTGGTGAGCTGCTGTGGTTCCTGCGCGGCGACTCCAATGTGAAGTGGCTGCAGGAAAACAAGGTCCGCATCTGGAACGAGTGGGCCGATGAGGACGGCGAGCTGGGCCCTGTCTACGGCGTGCAGTGGCGCTCCTGGCCCACTCCGGATGGCCAGCACATCGACCAGATCCAGGTCGCCTTGGACACGCTCAAGAACAACCCGGATTCGCGCCGCAACTTGGTCTCCGCGTGGAACGTTTCTGAGCTGGACAAGATGGCGCTCATGCCCTGCCACCTGCTCTTCCAGCTCTACGTCGCGGACGGCAAACTCTCCATGCAGGTTTACCAGCGCTCCGCCGACATGTTCCTCGGCGTTCCCTTCAACCTGGCTTCCTATGCCGCGCTGACCCACATGTTCGCCCAGCAAGCAGGTCTAGAGGTAGGCGATCTCATCTGGACGGGTGGGGATTGCCACATCTACAACGACCACATCGAACAGGTCAAGGAGCAACTGTCCCGCGAGCCCCGCGAGTACCCGCAGCTTATCCTCCACAAGGCCGAAAGCCTCTTTGACTATAGCTTCGATGATTTTGAGGTCATCGGCTACGACCCCCACCCCACCATCAAGGCGCAGGTGTCCGTTTAATGCTGGGCGCAATCTGGGCTCAATCCCTCGACGGGGTCATTGGTGACGGCGTGGTCATGCCCTGGCACGTGCCGGAGGACCTCAAGCACTTCAAAGAGGTCACCATGGGCGCGCCTGTCATCATGGGCCGCAAGACGTGGGAGTCCCTCAACCCCAAGTTCCGCCCGTTGCCAGGCCGGGAGAACATTGTGCTGTCCAGCCGTCAGCCGGGCGAATGGTCCGCGGGTGCCACCGTGGTGGACAACCTCGACGCCGCACTTGACGCCACGCTTGACGACGCCTGGATCATCGGCGGCGGCCAGCTCTACAGCTCCGCCCTCGACCGCGTGGATACAATCGAGCTCACCCTCATGGGTGTACAAGTCGGCGATGCCTACGGCGCAGATGCCGTCCTGGCCCCGAGCGTTCCGGAGGAATTCAGCCTATCTGCCGATAGTGACTGGCTGACCTCCGAATCAGGCCACCTCACCATTCCCGGCCAGCCGCCCAGCGAGCTGCCGATGAAATACCGTTTCCTCACCTACGACAGAAAGGCTGCTGCTTAATGAGCACCAACGTTGCCACTCCCGAAACCACTGAGCACGTCACCATCTTCTTCGCCGATTGGTGCCCGTTCTGTGCCAAGCTGATCAAAAACCTGGACCGCACCGAAACCCCATACGAGCTCGTCAACGTCGAAGCGGATTCCCCCGACACCGCCGACATCAACGCCTGGATCGAGTCCGTCAACGACGGCAACCGCATCGTGCCCACCGTCCTCTACTCCGACGGCACCCACGCCACCAACCCTTCCGCCAGCGAGGTCCGCGCCAAGTACGCGGAGCTGGCCGGCGAATAAACGAAAGGCGACGCATTTAACGCCGCCCCACGCGGGGCTGCTAGTCTTACCTAGGTGCGCAACGCACCCCCGCCCCAGTAGCTCAGGGGATAGAGCACGGCTCTCCTAAAGCCGGTGTCGGAAGTTCGAATCTTCTCTGGGGCACGCTGTGAAGTCTCGAGACATCGTTCCGGTCGGTGTCTCGAGATTTTTTAGTTGCCCCGACTGGGGTTGAGTTCGTTGTCTTTCTAGTTGTAGTAGATCTTTTCTTCGGTGAGTGTGTAGGCGGCGATTTGTGCCCCAGTGATGGCTATTTTGACGTCGACGTGGTTGTCGATGCAGACCATGGTGATTGGTTCCCCGCCCCATCTGCGTCCGATGTAGAGGCGGCGTAGTTTGCCTCCCCATCGCAGGGTTGTCTTGCCGTTGGTGCCGATTTTGTCGGTACTTAGTCGGTAGTCGTGGTCTGGTTTGATGTCTACTTATCTGCATTCACCCCCATTAAGGGTGAATCTTCAGATCAAAACTTGAAATGTTTTATAAACAGTATTACCTAACTTAGGTAAGCCTTACCTTTCCTGCTGTTCATAAATCGAGGTTTACTATGACCCAACAGTCCTCTACGCCCGCACGGAGTGCAAGCTCATCCAGTGGGTCGACGGCACGTTTAAACACCAGAGATCTCATCAACGCTGGCATCTTTGCTGCACTTTACTTTGTAATCACCTTTGTAAGCGGAATGATTGGATTCGCAGGACCACAATTCATGTTTATTGGATGGTTCATCGCGGCAATCGCAAACGGAATCGTGCTAGCGCTTTATGCCGCCCGCACGCCCAAAATGGGTGCTTTCACCCTCGTCGGTGGTATTAACGGACTAGCATTCATGCTCACCGGACACTACTTCTGGACCCTGCTGGGAAGCATAATTCTAGGGTTTATCGCGGATTTGATTATTACAAAAAGCCACCTCAGTATTGCCAAATCCTTCCCTATTGCCTACAGCGTCTTCTGTGTCTGGATTTCTATGCCTTTTATCCCGCTAATTCTGGATACGGACTCCTACTACGTCGATATCGCAGACCAAATGGGTCAAGAATATGCCGATGCCATGTCGGATATCTTCCAGCCATGGACCATTGGAGTACTGGCCATTTGTGCGCTCATCGTCGGCTTTATCGGAGGAAAGGTCGGAGTTCGCGTCAGCCGCAAACACTTTGAAAGCGCTGGTCTCCTGTGAGCCTGCCAAAACAGGGCGTGCTTCATCGATCTTCGATCGATCCACGGACCGTGCTGCTTTCTGTTCTAGTAATCAATGCGGTAGCTCTCAGCCAAGGCCACCTACCGACACTGCTGATTTCTATCGCTTTCAGCTCCATCGCACTAGCTACAGTAAAGCCACACTATGGTCTTATTTGCCTGTTCGCTTTTGCATTATCCTATCTAGGGTACTGGGGCCTATTACAGCTTCCTGGCTCCACATTTTTCGCTTTTTCAGCGGCAATTTTTTCGTGGCTAAGCCGTTTTGTCATCAGCATGTCCATCGGCACATTCGGCTTGCTCACTCTCACACCATCCACGTTGACCTCAGCACTGCGGGACCTGCGTTTACCAGGCTGGGCCACCATTCCACCGGCGGTATTCCTGCGCGTTTTGCCGATCATCGTGGCAGAAGCCAAAGCCATCCGCGATGCCATGGTCCTTCGGGGTCTCCAGCCTGGAGTAAAAAGCTGGATCACACAGCCCACACAATCGTCCGCGATGTTGATCATCCCCTTATTAGGTGCCGTCGTCCGCGCTGGTGATGAGCTCGCTGCCTCTGCTCTTGTCCGGGGATTGGGAGGACCCGCACGCCCAACCACCACCGCCGATCTTTCCTTCAAGCTTGTCGATGCAACTGCACTAGCTGGGTTGGGCCTCGTTGTTGCCTCTGTCTGGCTTCCCACGGAGGTCCACTTATGAACGAACGCAGTATCGCAACCAGTGTAGACGCCCACAACGTTTCTTTTACATATCCATTGGGAGCTCGGCCAGGTATTCAAGGTGTATCTGATGTGTCTTTTTCTGTCTCTCCAGGACAGTGTCTACTGATTACCGGTGATTCCGGATCGGGAAAGTCCACGGTACTCAAGTTGATCAACGGACTCATCCCCCATTTCAATCCAGGAGAGCTACTAGGCACCATCACTATTATAAAGGATGACCAGGCTTTTACCCCTGCGGAAGAACCGCTGTCCCGAGCCATCGAGTTCAGCGCCTCAGTATTCCAGAATCCAAGGACACAATTTTTCACTGAAAGCGTCAATGCAGAATTGGCCTTCGGGCTAGAAAACCTTGGTGTAGATCCCAAAGAAATTGAGTCGAGGATTCAATCAGCGGTCGAGCTACTAGGCATTAACGATCTTCGGGGCCGGCGATTCAAAGAATTATCCGGTGGGCAGTTACAAACCGTGGCATGCGCATGCGCGCTTGTGTCCCCGGGCAGTCTCGTGCTTCTCGATGAACCCACGTCCAATCTCTCTATGGAAAGCATCGATATTCTTGCACGCGTGCTACACCGCTTGAAGGAATTAGGCACAACGATCATTATCGCTGATCACCGTCTCTTTTTCTTAAAAGATATCGCTGACCAAGTTATTTACTTGACTCAGGGAAAAATAACGCGGAGTTTCCGCGCTCAGGAGTTTTATGCCTTAGACGAACCCGAACGCAAACAATTGGGGCTACGCAGCTTACACCATGTTCCCCTGCCCGCGAGCGTGCCGGTACCACCCACGCTCGAAAACGCCGATCCCCAGCGGAGCGGACTCGAGCTAAGCAACATCTGTTTTTCTTATGGCGCACATGAGGTATTAAACATTGACCACGCATTTTTCCCCAGCGGCGAAGTCACCGCCTTAATCGGGCCCAACGGCGCTGGAAAAACCACCCTCGCCAGGATCATTTGTGGTCTTGCTTCTCCCAAACGCGGCGGTAGTCTCCGTTTGAACAGCAAACGAGTAGGAGCGGCTGCCCGCAGACGTGCCGCGTACATGGTGATGCAAGATGTTGGCCGCCAATTATTCGCAGCCACCACCGAAGAAGAAGTCACGCTCGGACTGGCAAAGAAGAAGCGGGACCACATCGATGTCAATGAGATTCTCCATCGCCTCGATCTGGCAGGAATGGCCCAACGGCATCCGCAGTCTCTGTCCGGTGGGCAACGGCAACGCTTAGCCATAGCTTCAGCCCAAGCCGAGCAAGCAGCGATCTACATCTTCGATGAACCTACCTCTGGCGTGGGCTGGCGCCAACTGCAATCCATCTCTGCGCTACTTCGATCTCTTGCAGCAAGCGGAGCAGTGGTCATCGTCATCACCCATGACCACGAATTCATCCAAGAATCAGTCACCAGAATCATCGATATGACTGACATCAACAAGAATTGAGAAAGAAATGTCTGAACTAAAACAAAGTTCCACAGAATCAAGCGGAACCCACGCACCAGAATCACACGGTGCGTCACCGGAAGAAGAGGCTCGCGCAAAACTAAAAGCCGGCCAGGTCGCTCTAAAAAAACTACTGGCCCCAGTGCAAACAACCATCTACTTCGCACAGTTTCTCGCGCTTATATCCTCGGTACTCGCCGTAGCACCCTACGTCGCGTTGGTGGCACTGGGAAATGCTCTAATCGACGGCAATACTGATGACGTCGCGTCCATTGTGAAATGGCTACTTGCTGCATTTTTGGGCCAGCTATTCTTCTATTTCCTTGCCCTTGCAATCACCCACTTCGCTGATGCAAAGTTGGTGGGGATTAACCGGCGCCGAATTATTACCGCTATTGCGAAAGCACCACTCTCGTGGTTTAGCCAGACTAATTCCGGCAAAGTCCGCAAAGCCGTCGAGGACGATACGTTAACTCTGCACACCCTGACAGCCCATGCTCCTGTAGAGAAGGTCGCCGCGATCTTTACGCCCCTCGCGCTTCTGGTTTATGCCTTTATCTTGGATTGGCGCCTTGGTCTACTTTCTATTGCCACTGTGCCCATTTTCCTAGCAATCCAAGCATATTCAATGAAAGATATGGGCACAAAAACTGCGGAAATGGATAATTATCTGGGTGAGGTCTCTGCGACTGCGGTGGAGTTCTCCGAAGGTATTTCCGTCGTCAAGGCTTTCGGCACCGTTGGCAAAGCCCACGCTCGATATCGCGAAGCTGCCCAAAAATTCGCGGAATTCTATTACGAGTGGGTACGTCCGCTTCTGCGTGTTTCCGCAATCTCAGAGTCTGTGGTGGCGGTTCCTGTCCTCATCCTTATCAATCTAGGAGTCGGTTCCCTGCTGATAGCTGGTGGCTATGTCACGGTCGCTGAAGTCATCGCAACAACGTTAATTGCGCTGGTGCTCCCGGGCACGATTCAAACCGTCGGCCAAATGATGTGGTCTTACCAGCTCGCTGGCAATGCGGCGTTGCGCCTTGATGAAGTCATGACAATTTCCCATGTGAAAGAAGGCCAAAAGAGCCTCGACGCCAATAGTCAAGACATGGAGGTGGAGTTCCATAAGGTCAGCTTTAGCTACGCCCCAGACACACCAGTCCTCCAAGACTTTTCTGCGCAACTAAATGCAGGCACTGTCACGGCATTGATTGGCCCCTCCGGGTCTGGCAAATCCACAGCAGCAACGATGTTGGCGCGTTTCCAGGATCCAGATTCGGGCACAATCACTATCAACAACGTGGATATCCGTGATCTCACTTTCGACAGTTTGTACCGCACTGTGGCTTTCGTCTTACAAGATCCTCACTTACTGCGTATGAGTATTCGGGAAAACATTCGCCTTGCACGCCCAGAAGCCCGCGATGAAGAGATCTGGCAAGCCGCAGAGGCTGCGCACATAGCTGCTGATATTCGCGCTTTACCGGCTGGGCTCGACACCGTTGTTGGTGAGGACACCTCTTTATCCGGTGGACAACAGCAACGCATTTCTATTGCCCGGGCAATCATTACCAATGCCCCAATCTTGATCCTGGATGAAGCTACTGCGGCAACTGATCCTGACTGCGAAGCAGAAATTCAAGCAGCTCTAGCCACACTCGTCAGAGGCAAGACCGTCTTAGTCATCGCCCACAAGCCGGAGTCCATCCAAGGAGCAGACCAAATAATCTGCCTCAAGCCTATGAAGGATAATTCTCATGTCTAATGCCACTACGCCTGTTAGTTCGCGTCTTCGTGATCCGCTACTCACTCGCAGTGTCAAAAAGCTGCAAAGTCCTGTAGGCCATAAGCTCAATAAAAGGTATGCTTGTCTATCGCTTATCGTTGGCGTGCTTGATGGCCTCGCCGTTCTCACGCTCGTGCCACTTACAAAGGCACTCGATGGGGATACGACGATCGCACCATGGATGTGGACGCTTTTGGCAATTGCGCTCGTAGCTTTTGCGCTACGATTTTTCGCAACCATGGCCTCTTACCACACGGCCTTGGATTTCATCCGAGCCGCGCACACGACTGTGGGCGATAAATTAGCAACGCTACCGCTCGGCTGGTTCGTACCGGCTAATACCGGCGGCCTATCTCGCCTCGTTTCAGATCGCTTTATGGTGGCGGCCGAGACCATTGCGCATATTCAAGGAACGATATACCGCGATAGCGCGGCACTTGTCACCTTGTTAGTAGGAGCGTGTTTCTGGAACCCGAAGCTGGGCTTGGTCCTTCTTATCATCGCACCATTGGCGCTCGTGGTGATGCAGTTGGCTGCATGGATTCGTGAGAAAGCATCGAACCGCGCACTGGGGCCGAGTAAAGAGCTCTCCCAGCGCATCGTAGAATTTGCTAACCGTCAACCAGCCCTGCGCGCGGCAGGACAATCACAAGTTTTTGCGCCACTAGAGCAAGCGCTAGAAATCGACCATAAAGCACGAATACGCGAGCTATGGGTATCCACATTAGCTTTGCTACTCAACGGCATAGTAGTGCAGATCTTCATTGTGGCTCTCATTATGGTCTCCGCGGATCTTGCCGTTGAAGGCGCCCTATCGCCACTAGAAACAATTGCGATCATCGGAATCAGCTTGAGGTTTACCCGCACGCTTGAGCAGCTGGGTTCTTCTTTCGTCGGTTTAGATGCCGGCCGTATCGCGCTCACAGAAACTGAGCTCATCACCGATGCCCCTTCCCTACCGGAACCCACTACTCCGCGCCCAGGCGATGGTTCGGGAAGTGTAGAGCTGCGTAATGTCACGTTTGGATACGGCGATAAACCAGTATTGGTAGATATCGCTTTCCATGCTCGACCAGGCACCGTTACCGCCATTGTCGGTCCTTCTGGCTCCGGAAAGACCACAATTGCGCGCCTTATTTCGCGATTCTGGGATGTAGATTCCGGGGCGGTGATGGTTGACGGCGTAGATATCCGCGAGCTTGGAACCGAACAGTTAATGTCCAGACTGTCCATGGTTTTTCAGGATGTCTACCTCTTCGACGACTCGTTAATCGCTAATATCCGCGTTGGTCGTCCCGACGCCTCCGATGAGGAAGTCTTCCGCGCAGCTGATCTTTCAGGCGTGACTTCTATTGCCAACCGCCTAGGGTGGCATACTCCTGTTGGTGAAGGCGGTCGGCTTCTATCCGGTGGTGAACGCCAGCGCGTATCTGTAGCTCGCGCGCTTCTCAAGCAAGCGCCGATTGTACTCTTTGATGAGGCTACCTCCGCGCTCGATGCAGAAAATGAGGCAAACATTCTTGCTGCGATGGACGAGCTACGGGAGCAATCTACTTTTATTGTCATCGCCCATAAGCTGGATACAATCAAATCTGCTGATCAAATCGTAGTCTTGGATGAACACGGGCAAGTCAGCCAGCTGGGCACGCATTCTGAGCTTTCCGATGTCCCCGGTATCTACCGTCACTTCTGGCAGCAACGCAAAGCAGCACGCGGGTGGAAAATCAGTTCGGGACGCGATTAACGCGGGCACCGAGATCGGCGTTGTTTGCGGGGGCACCCTTCTCCCCCCCGCAGCACGGAGCACCCTAAGTGCACCGACAAAGCTCAGAGCGAAGAATGCGGTAGCGGCTACGAGCGACCACTGCGCGGCGTTGGCCATGCCTTCGCCAGTTTGTTGTTCATGATGGTTCTCCTTAATCTTCAGTTCCTTGCGCACGGGCAAGCACATGCTGCCCTAGCGATTTCGGGCCCACGAAGCACTGTGAAGCCGAATCAGTCAAGCGACCTTTCTAACAAATAGAGGCCGCCGCGAAACGTGGCTTTGGCCCATGGGATTTTCGCTGCCGCGTGGTCGATGTATTCCACAAGGACGGCCGCTGCGGGTTCACCTACGGCACCCTTCCCGGACACCTTGAGCGCGGCGAGGAGACCTTCGCTCTGGAGCGCCTGCGCGATGGCCGCACACTGCTGCTTATCGACGCCGCCTCAGAGCCCTTCCTCCCCTCCCTGCGCCCACTTGTGGACGTGCCAAGGCGCCTGCTGATTAGCCAACTCTACCTTCACGCCTTAGACGATTAGCAGGATTGCGCATACGACAAAAGCCGCCTCCCCGAGCCCTGGGAAAGCGGCTTAGTATCAGCGCTGGTTAGTTCTTGCGCTTGTCTTCGATGGACTCGCGAGCATCACGGACAGCGCCCTTGACGCGGTCAAAGAAGCCACCCTTCTTCGTGGACTCCTCTTGGTACTCGTGTGCCTTGTCCTCCACGAAGCCCTTAGCGCGCTGGAACGCATCGCCGACGGCGCTACCAGCCTCGGATGCCTTGTCCTTTAGCTGATCCAGGCGCTCAGAGGACTGCTGACCGTTGACGTTGTCCTGGTTCGGCGCAGTAGCAACACGCTCTTCGTTTGCTTCGCCTACGATGTGCTGGCTCGGGGCGTAGTCAGAGTTACCCTCGTCCAGCTTCTCCTGCAGGTCCGGTTGCTGCGGGGCGGAACCAATGTGCTCTTCCTGCGCGCCGCCTACGATGTGCTGGCTCGGCGCATAGTCCGAGTTCTCCTCGTCCAGCTTCTCCTGCAGGTCCGGCTGCTCGGAGGCAGAGCCTACATGCTCTTCGTCGGCGCCAGCAACGACGTGATTCTGCGGCTCGTACTTGCTGGCGGTAGATAGGCCGGCTGTGCCCGCGGCGCCTGCCGCTGCAACCCCTGCACCTGCTGCAGCCGCGCCGGACCGAGCGGAGGTGCCAGAGTTAGCTGCCGAAGACACAGTGTCCTCAGATGCCAGGTACTTGTATTCGTTGCGATCCAGGTCAACTTCGTGGCCTAGTTCGTTTGCCATTGCTACGTACTCCTTTAAATAGATTTATCTTCTTCCTTCTAGGGTTCCAGAAAATTCAGGAGCGTGCACGGAAATGGGTATGGGAAAGCGTCGACCGGTGGAGGGATCAGTCATCTCTAAACACTCAACATGGAAGGTTTCGCGTACGAGTTCAGCGGTCATCACCTCCTCGGTGGCCCCTTCGGCCACAATGCGTCCCTCACGCATGGCTACGATTCTATCGGCGTAACGCGCGGCATGGACCATATCGTGGACCACCATGACCACTGTGACCCCGGCGCCATTGAGATCTCGAATCAGATCCAAAATGGACAATTGGTGCGCGGGGTCGAGGTAAGTAGTCGGCTCGTCAAGCAAGGTAATTGGCGTTTCTTGGGCCAAAGTCATAGCGAGGAAGACGCGCTGGCGCTGACCACCGGAAAGGTCTGCCGCGGGGGCGTCGAGAAGCTCGCTCACCCCAGCACGCGAGGCAGCACGCTCAACCGCTGCATGATCTCCGGCCCGCATCGTCGCTAGCGCCCCTGTATAGGGATAGCGGCCGTAACCGATGACGTCACGCACTAATACCCCTTCCGGAGCCACGGGATGTTGTGGCAGAAAAGAAACTTCACGGGCAAAGGCACGCGAGGAATACTTGCTGATATTTTGGTCCGAGAGGTACACCGCACCTGCGCTGGGCGTAAGTTGGCGGCCCAATGTCTTGAGAAGCGTCGACTTGCCGCAGCCATTCGGCCCGATCAGAGCGGTTACTTGACCGCTGGATAAGTGAAGATTTACGTCCTTGACCACATCGGGTCCACCGTAGCCCACGGTTAATCCGCTGCACGTCAGTGTCATGTCTAGCCTCCGTTTCGCACTCGGGTCAGTCGAGTCAATAGGAAAATGAAATACGGTGCACCGATCAGCGCGATGAGCGCGCCAACGGGGATTTCCGTGGGGGCGAAGGCCCAGCGACCGAGCGTATCGCATGCGGTCACAAGGACCGCGCCGCCTAGGGCTGCCACGGGTATTTGCCAGCGCAGGTTCGCGCCAACAACCAAGCGAGCAGCATGGGGGACGATGAGTCCGGCGAAGCCCAAGACCCCGGCCGCGGCGACTCCCGCGGCACCGAGGATGACGGCTAAGGCTACTGCTATTAGGCGCCATATCTTGGTGCTCACGCCGATGCCGGCCATGGTGGAATCATCCAGCGCGAGCATATCCAGGTGTTTTGCCACCACCATCGCGACGGTTAGGGCGAGAAGGATAAAGGGGGCGACAATGGTGGCATCGCCAAGCGAGCGGGCGTAAAGCGAACCTTTCAACCATGTCATGGCCGCTCCTGCCTCTGGGGCAGCCCGCACCAGGAGCAATTCGGTGATGGCGCCCAGCCCAAAAGATACCGCCACCCCGGTAAGCGGCAGGCGCACCGGATCACTTGCCCCGCGCCCGGCGAGGAGAAGAACCAGCCCAGTTCCAGCCAACGCTCCAATAAAGGCTATGAAAGTCAGCAGGTGGGCCGGCAGGGCGCCTGATCCCATGAGTACCGCAACGGCCGCGAGTCCGCCGCCGGAGGTAATACCCACCGTATCTGGTGCGGCCAAAGGATTGCGTAGCGCGGACTGCAATAGACAGCCAGAGACGGCCATGGCAATACCAGCGCAGATTCCCACCAAGATCCGCGGGGCGCGGTACTTCCAGATGAGCGGCTCTCCGGTAACGAAGGCGGTGATCACCTCGCCCGGCGGTTTCATCACCGCACCGACGCCCATGCCGATGATTGCGCTCAACGCCAACGCCAGGATGAGTCCTACTAGCACCCCAACAAATCTCTTATGCCGCATGCTTCCTCCTCCCCAGCGCATGGACGGCCCACAACACTAATGGCATGCCAGCCAAAGAAGTCACGATGCCCACTGGGGTCTCGGCTGGCGCCCAGATTGCCTGGCCAACCGAATCGGCCACCAAAAGCACCGCTGCTCCAACAATTCCAGCCACGCACAGCCCCATGCGGTGGTGTGAGCCGCACACCCGCCACGCTACGGCCGCGGCCATCAACCCCAAGAAGCCAATCGGCCCAGTTGCAGCTACGGCCGGAGCAATAAGCACTACCGCCGCCACAATGGCTGCCAACCGAATGCGCTCCGGCTTCGCGCCGACAGCACCAGCCACGGCATCGCCTGCTACGAGCAAGTCCAGCGTTTTTGCACCGACTAAGGTCAAGGGAACCACGACCAGCACGGCAATCAGCGCCGGCATGATACCGCTTAGGCGCACACCGGCAAGCCGACCAGAAAGCCATGACATCACCGTAGCCAGTTGAGCTTCATCTACTACCAAGAAAATGGAGGTCAATGCGCTACACAGCGCGGAAACAGCAACGCCAACGAGTACCATGCGCTGGATCGCACCGCTCTTACCGACGCCCACCGTCACCCCCACAGCAATCCCCGCACCCAACAGCGCACCGGGCAACTGGTCAACACTCGAGGTTTCGCTTCCTATAAACATTGCTGTTGCGACTGCGCCGAGTGCCGCACCGGAGTTCACACCAGTGATGGACGGATCGGCTAGCGGATTCGCAGTTGCCGTCCGCAGCAATAACCCGCCTACCCCTAATGCGATACCGACGACCGTGGTGGCAAGGAGACGGTCAAAGGCCACGCTATGCAGCTCTTCTTCCAGCCACGGGGTATCAGCTGGCACCTGAACATGGCGAAGCCGCCACCACCACACGAAGGCGACGGCAGCGGTTGCAAGGACCAGGCAGGCGCTGGTTTTAGTTCGAGGTGCCACTACTCTTCGGCGGCGATGATGTCATCGAGCATATGCTCGGCGGAAAGCGGCCCGCGGGCGCGCGACCAGATATCTTGGTCCACCTCTACGATGTCGCCGCTACCCTTGGCATAGGGCGTCTTTTTAAACGCATCGACGTCCTTGTACATAAAGACTAGGTCAGCCTTCATACCAGGGAGCTTATCGCCGGTCAGTTCCGCTACATCAGTCTTAGATTCGATGGATGACTTCTCACCTTCGAAGGCATAGTCATAGCCCACCTCACTTAGTAGCGACTGGGGGAAGGAAGGGTTGACCCAGGTATAGAGCATCTCACTGGACCAGCCAGCCACGACCGCACGACTCCCCGGCTTTACCGCGTCCTTGGTATGAGCAATCTTGTCCTCGATGCGCTGACGGATTTCTTTGGCCTTTTCCTCTTTACCTAGCTTGGCCGCGATCTCATCCATCGAGTCCAGCACGTCCAAGTAAGTCTCATCTGGGTAGGATTCGGTCTGCCCAATCTCTTCCAACTGCGGCATGATATCGGCTTGACGGGTAGGGCTAGCCAGGATCAGATCCGGCTCCAAGGACTGGATAACCTCTAGATTCGGCTGCTTGGCCTGGCCCACAGAGGTCGCTTGACCCAGCTGCCCTTTCAAAGTGGTCGGTGCCTCCGACTTACCGATTTCCACGATTCCCACTGGGTCCACATCGAGGGCCTTGAGAATTTCCTCGTAGCGCCAATCAAGCGCCACAACTCGCTCGATCTTCTTTTCTCCGTTTCCTTCCTTAGAAGAAGAATCAGAAGAACACGCAACAAGGCCTGCGCCTAGGGCTAGAGTGGCTACGAGTGCGATAACTGCACGCACATTCATGAAGTCTTTCTTTTGTATAGCCTTACCTTACTTAGGTAAGGGTTTGCTGTCAAGGGTCTGATTGCCACGTTCCCGATACGGACCATGTTGCCGCACGTCCGCTAAAATGGGTTAAGGGTCAGAAAGTGTGTCTGGGATCGGTGATTTATAGTCACTGTCCAGTGTGATTGTTGAAAGTATAGGCTTCACGACCGTATATCGCTGTCCTTGACGGTAAATCCCCGGTGTTTCTACCTGGATGTGGTAGGCCCTGGTGGTGTGGTGGCTTGATGCCGAAGAATCGACCACGCTGCCACTGCGGCGGCGACATGAAACGCAACGGAACTACCAGCAAAGGAACCACACGATGGCGATGTAAAGCCTGTGGGGCATCAGGCATCAAACGTCGCCCCGACGTCACCAACGCTAGAATTTTTGCGGATTTTATCGAGCATTGCACCACCACAATCTCGCTAACTGCACTGGCTAAACGCAACAATGTAAGCCATTCCACTATGAAGCGCAGATTTACATGGTACTGGCTTATTGACGTACCGGATCCCACCGTGGCACATACAGGCCGAGTCTATGACCAGATATTTCTCGACGGTACCTACACCGCTGGCGGATGCTTGATTGTAGCTTCCACCCTCGATCATGTTGTTGCTTGGCACTGGTGCCAAACACGAAACCGCTCCCGATTACACACGCCTGCTCGAACGCATCCCCGCCCCGTTAATCGCAACGACAGATGGCGGGCAAGGAACAGCAAGTGCAATAAAAACCTGCTGGTCAACAACACATGTGCAGCGTTGCCTCGTCCACGCACAGCGTGTAGTTCGCCGCTATACAACCTCACGTCCGCGCACTGATGCCGGCAAAGCTATCTACACGCTAGCGCTGAAACTCACCCGAGTGCGAACTAAAGAAGAGGTAGCTGACTGGGGTGTATTGCTCCATAACTTCAACACTGTCTACCGCAGGTGGATGGACGAGAGGACCAGGGTTAAAGACCCTGATACAGGAAATTGGACATGGGTATGGACACATTCCAACGTGCGAAAGGCCTACAACAGTCTGAACCATCTATGGCGCCAAGGCATGCTCTTTGTCTACATCAATCAACCTAAAGGCGTCTTAGAACCTGCCCGCATCAAATCTACGACCAACAGTCTTGAAGGCGGGATTAACGCTCGCCTGAAAGAGATTGCGCGTGCTCACCGGGGCAGAACAAATGAACACCAGCGCAAAATGCTGGACTGGTGGCTGTACCTAAAAACAGAACTGCCCGACGATCCACTACGCATCGCCAGACAGTCCCACTGGGGCCAGGACCAACTCGCCAAAGTATCCATCCTGACCCACACCGAGAACCAAGCCGACCACGAAACAGGACGACCAGCCCTCTACGACAACGGTATCGACACCGAGTACACCCACTCAATCGGCATCCAAAAAGGCCAAATCTAACCCCAGCGACACGCCGAGCCAGATGAGGTTACCCTCGTTTAGTGGACACCCTATTTGTACGGATCTTGTGTCCGTAGGAGAGGATGTTCATTGTGAGTCAACAGCGCAAGAAGTACACGCCGGAGTACCGGCGTGAAGCCGCGAACCTGGTAATCGAGTCAGAGCGACCGATCGCTCATGTGGCTAAGGAAATCGGTGTTTCCGCCGGGCTTTTAGGCCGGTGGGTCAAACTCGAGCGTGAACGCCGAGGAGC